>NZ_PYCI01000174.1:0-12220 GCF_003015105.1 Chroococcidiopsis sp. CCALA 051
AACTAATATAAGTGTAATTTATAGTGCGAGTTCCGAGAGCGATTGCTTAAATTATAATATCTTGATAAAGCAAAAGATTGAGTGCGATCGAAGCTAATTATTATGGATACTACTATTACTAACTCAATCAATTGTAGGCGCTTTTCTGGTAGGGTGGGCAATGCCCACCCTACATTTAAATTTCACGAATCAAACAGGATTGGTAGTTGCCCCTTGAGTATCGATCGCCAGCGATCGCACCTCAGCATCAATCCCTTGTTGTTGCCAAGCTGTCTGCATTGCCGTTGCTACAGCCGCCGCCTTTGCAGTTTCCGTCAACGCGAGTAAAGTTGGTCCCGCGCCACTAATAACCATTCCGTAGGCTCCAGCAGCTAAAGCGGCATTTTGTACGGCTTCATAACCTGCAATCAATCCTTGACGGTATGGTTGATGCAGTCGATCTTGCAAAGCTGCACCGATCCATTCTCCATTACCTGTGGCTAAACCCCGCAGTAGTAATCCTAAATGTGCTGTATTAAAAATTGCATCGGCGCGACTCACTTGAGTTGGTAAAACCCGTCGCGCTTCAGATGTCGATAGCTCAAAATCAGGAATGGCAACGACTGGTACGACATTTTCTTGCCACGGAATATCGCAAATTTGCCAGTATGGAGACGTTACATGTAACATCTCTACACTAGCTGCTAGCCGACAGCCGCCTAGCAAGGCTGGTACGACATTATCAGGATGTCCTTCCATTGCGATCGCTAAATTCATCACCTCAGCTTGACTTAAAGGCGTACCTGCTAACTGATTTGCACCTACCAAACCACCAACGATTGCAGTAGCCGAACTACCCAAACCCCGCGCCAAAGGTACGCCTAATTCAATTTCAATTGCTACTGCTGGCGGCGATTGCTTGATGTGTTGATACAGTCTCAAAAAAGCCTGGTACAGTAAATTACTCTCATCTGTCTTAACTTTGGCGGCTTCTGTACCTGTAACTGCTATGCTCAGTTTGCCTACTTCCAAGCGGGAAAACTTGAACCGATTGTATAAAGTTAATGCTGCACCAATACAATCAAACCCTGGTCCTAGATTTGCCGTGGTAGCAGGAACGGTGACGGTAATATGAGATTCGGACATTGAAATAATTTACTCTTGATGCCCTTAGAGGAGGGTGTGTACTAGAAATAGATAACAGTTATAGCTATCAGGAGTTACGCATTTGAAGTTTTAGATCTCGATCCCCCTCTGGCTCCCCCTTTTTAAGGGGGGAGCAAAGCCCCCTTAAAAAGGGGGTTGGGGGATCTGCGTAGCTCCTGAGCTATTCTCAATTGGATCGGGTACATAGATCTGTAGGGGCGCACAGCTGTGCGCCCCTACGAATGTATTTCACCTGTATAGGAAACGCTATAAACGCAGATTTGATGTTTAAAATCGGTGACTTTTCTAAACTTAGTCGCGTATCAATCAAAGCACTACGCCTCTATGATGAAATGGGGCTTTCAAAACCAATCCAGGTAGACCAGTTTACCAGCTATCGCTACTACTGTGCTAGCCAATTACCTAGATTAAATCGGATTTTGGCTCTGAAAGATTTAGGCTTTTCCTTACTAAAATTTAATTCCTAGTAGCAACTTTTGCTACTAGCTAATTCGATTTCCGTTTTCTACAGGTAAGTTTGGCTCTAATAAAACCACTCCTTTGTCATTAGTTACTGCTCCTAATACCAATACTTCAGACTTAACACCTGCAACTCTTTTAGCAGGGAAGTTAACGACAGCAATAATTTGCTTACCGATGAGTTCGGCTTTAGAATAGTTATCGGTAATCTGCGCCGAACTCATTTTTTCTCCCAACTCACCAAAGTCAATTGTCAAGATATAAGCAGGTTTTCTCGCTTTTAAATTATCTTCAACATCAAGAATTGTCCCAACTCGCATATCGACTTTGAGAAAGTCATCAAAAGAAATTTCTGCGATCGCTGTTTCGTTAACATTCATAATTAAACTTTATTTTTGTATTCGTAGGGTGCTTTTTTCGCAACTCACCCTAACCAATTTTACGTCATCAAAATTAATCGCATTGGATCTAGCCTAATATACCAGGGAAACGATCGCCCTTTCAGCATCTCCCACTTTTCCTTAAAAACTTCTGCTTGCAAGTGATAATCGCTAGAGTGGTTTGGCTGTTGGTACAACTTGAGATATACAGTCATGCGGTGGGGAGTTTCGCTGGTTTGGGCTAAAAAACAAGGAAAAGTATTTTCTCGGTTTGATTCAGTCGTAAAAATAATTTGATGAGCGCGAATTCCTACATATTTTAATTGTTTGGAGATAGATTCTGTGACTTGTAAGTCTACTCCCCAATCTGTTGCTTTTACCATTCCATTGACAGCAATCTCGGCGCGAGAAAAGTTTTTACATCCAGTTAATTGAGCTACGCTGTAAGTTTGAGGACGTTCAAATATATCGTGTTTGGAACCGCTAGCGATCGCAGTTCCTTTTTCCATGACTAATAAATTTTGACAAACTCGATAAGCTTCTTCTAAATTATGACTGACAAACAGAGTTACACCTTGATAATTAGACAAAGTGGAAATTAATTGCTGTTCTAACTGACTCCGTAAATGAGTATCTAAAGCTGAAAACGGTTCGTCCAATAATAACGCTTCTGGTTGACTGGCTAAAGCCCGTGCCAAAGCGACTCGCTGTTGTTGTCCGCCGGATAGTTGATGGGGATAACGATTAGCACAACCATGTAGTTGCATTGATGCAAGTTGAGTTTCTACGACTTGGATAACTTGTTTTTTTGGCGTAGCTTTCGGTAAACCAAAGGCAATATTTTGCCCTATTGTTAGGTGAGGAAATAAAGCGTAGTTCTGAAACAGAAAACCAATTTTGCGATCGCGTGTGGGAAGATTAATTTGGCGTTGAGAATCAAACAGCACCCGCCCATTTAACTCAATTTTACCAGCATTAGGCGTTTCAATCCCTGCCAGACAGCGCAAAATCATGCTTTTACCTGCGCCAGAAGCTCCCAGAAGTCCTAATGGGCGATCGTCATTACTAAAAGTTACATTCAAGTCAAATTCTGCTAATTGTTTTTGAATATTGACAAATAATTTTGATTCGATAATTGGTAATTGGTAATTGGTAATTGGTAATTGGTAGTTGGTAGTTGACTCTTCTTGCCTCTTGCCTCTTGCCTCTCGCCTCTTACCTCTCGATTGCTGCCAATAATTTACTGCTACAATTCCAGATAGAGAAATTCCCATGATGACTAGCGCCCATCCCCAAGCTTCCTGCATCGAGCCGCCTTCAACTGAGAAGTAAATAGCCATCGGAATAGTTTGCGTTTGTCCGGGAATATTACCTGCTAACATTAATGTTGCACCAAATTCTCCTAACGCGCGAGCAAAAGCTAGCATCGCACCACTAATAATCCCAGGAATTGCTAAAGGAAAGCTGACACGCCAGAAAACAGTCCATTCAGAAGCACCTAATGTTCTTGCGGCACGGATTAAATTTGCGTCTATTTGTTCAAAGGCTCCCAAAGCAGTTTTGTACATTAATGGAAAGGCTACTACTGTGGCGGTGATGACGGCTGCATACCAAGTGAAGACAATGTTGATATTAAATGATGCCAAAAATTGTCCGAGTATGCCATATTTTCCAAATAGTACTAGTAATAAAAAACCTACTACTGTTGGTGGTAAAATGAGAGGTAAGATGAATATTCCCTCAATTATCGATCGCCACTTACCTCGATACCCTAGCATCCAATAGGCGGCGATAATTCCTAGAAAGAAAGTAATAGTTGTGGCAATTAAGGAGGTTTTTAGAGAAATCCATAGAGGGGAAATGTCATTGAACATTTATCTTTCTCTGGCGTAAGTTTGGCGATTCTCTTTACATCTTTGCACGAAGCAAAATAGTATCTTACAATCTATTTCGGAGTGACACCTATTTCTCTACAGCGATCGCAACTCGGTTGTGATTTGAAGATTGTAAACCAACTAAAATATATGTAGCAGTCCTATTTGCTACATGTAACTCAAGCTTAGGATAGGAAGTAATAGATCGCGCGATCGCCAGAACAAGGGATTGTTATTAATGGTTGGCGATTGGGAGTTGGCGATCGACAATTGCAACTTGTGGCTTACGACTGGTAATGTGTTGTGCAAGTGCGCCAAGGCTGACGAAAATCGCGATGAGGGTGACGATCGCCCCTAGTACGGGAATAGATGTCAGCAGCACAAATCCCAATAAACCAATCCCCAGTGCTACAAATTGTCGTATTGGGGGTTGTATTGAGATACTAGGTTGTAATTTTTGCAATAGCCAGCTTCCGGCTAGTAAGCTAAAGACAATCTGCGGCACAAAACTGGCAAAAGTTACAAAGCTGATTGTAAGGGCAAGATTAGCGACTATTCCCAATCCCAAGACTGGTAAAGCGAGACTAGGTAGAGCGATCGCACAGAGAATAGCGAGTATAACAGTTACAGTGGCGATCGCGATCGTACCTACTCCAACTGCCACAAATGCTAGTATCCCCCAACCTAAATTCGATAACGGTTTAGCTTTGACTCTTGCCGCTAAATTTTGCATCCAAGTGGGGACAAATCGCAGCAATAACCAACCAATGAAGAGTAAAGCCAATAGGCGCTGAATCTGCCAAATTGCTTCCCTAGCTGGATTTGGTGTAGGTGCAATCCGATGTTCTAATGCTTCTCCTACAACTCCACCCGCAATTTTTGCTCTTGGGCTAATTTGAGCCGTAGTCGCAGATTTATAATTGACTTTGCCACCAATTTGTGCAGTATCGGTCAGGGTTAAACCTGGTTTAATTGGCGCTACTGTTACGGGGGGTTGAGGCACAAAGGGAATTTCAACCAACTGGGGATCGCCTACTGCTGTGGCTTGCATATTTCCGCCGACGCTTCCCCTCAGTTCCAAGGCATTTGTTGCCGCGATCGCATCGTGTTCTATACTTCCAGCTAACAAAGCTTGGTTGGCAAAGATAGTTAGATCGCCACCTATATTACTGCCAGTTTGATTTTCCCAACTGAAACCAGCCGCGATCGCATCGTCTGCTATCCGTGCTTTTGGCTGAAGAATTAACACCTGTCCAGCCAGTCGCGCATCATCGCCTACACTACCATTAATTGTAATGACTTGTCCTGCTGCAATTAAGTCGCCTTCAACTGTGCCATTCAGGGTAATTTGCTTTGCTGCCAAAACCGCATCGCCTTTGACAGTACCATTCAACAAGATTGTCTCTCCAGCCAAATACACGTCATCGGGAACAATTTGTCCAGCAGCGATCGTGACTTGCTTGCCACTTACGGTATCCTTTGCCCAACTTGGCGTAACGAATAATAGCACCGATAGCAGTACCAAAGCACAGAGAAATTGAATCAAATGTCTTGTGGCAAAGTGCCAGCCTTTGCGACTGTTCATTAGGCTTGCGGCTCCATCTCCATCTGTCTTCACTCTTATGAAGGCTTTTGTCTCTCCTTTAAGTTAGATAACAAAGTTGAGGAAGTTGTGAGGATAGCCGTTCGATCTGGAAAGTTGGAGCGCGATCGCGCTAGATTTTTGCAATAGGTGTCATTAATTACAAATTCAGATAGCTGTACTTTTATAACTCAAGATTTACTTGTTTTTTTATTCTTTCTTCATAAAATCATAATATTTTTTGATAAAAAGCATACAAGAATATTAACTGTTAGTAAGCAACTTAGCATATATTCTCTATTAGATGAACTAAGAACTATATGAGGGCGATCGCCTCTTCATACAAAATTGCTTAAAATCATGTTTTGACTTTTCCAGAAAAATTAAGATGGCAGCAGAATTTTACTACAATAAATGCAGATACACATGTTGTATTGTCAACACTGCATCATCTCAAGAACTCAGAATCAGGAACGAACGCGGTGAAGTTTTAGCAGTAGAAAACGGTAAAACAATCGGTCTTCAAGGTAAGAGAAGGGAAAATTCTAAACGAGTAAATGTTTCTCAACCTTATTTATATAACTTAATCAAAGCTGCTATGAATGCTTTAGAGATAGCAGATAAATCTCGGATGCTGATGGAACAAGAAGCTGTGATTGAAAAGCAGAACGAACAGGTCGAACTTCTGAAGCAAGAACTAGAGATTTTTCAGCGAAACAAGATTTTATCGCTAGAACAAGAAGATAAATTGTTGCATTTGCAGAATCAACTCAAAGAGCATGAGTTTTTAGTTGAGAAACAAAAAAAGAAAATTTTAAAACTTGAGGACGCACAAAGTCAGTTTCCACAAACTATTTCTTTAGAAAATGCTGAGAAACAAGTTAAGTCCAAGCTAGGACTTTTAGCGTGGAATTGCTTGCACCCAGCTAGCCAAAGAGATTTACGCAACGCCTACAGATATTACAAAATGATAAAGACAGAAGAGTTCACCACTTCTGCCGATTATTCCGATGCAGGACATCCCTTGGGATTAGTAGCAGAAAGAGAAATTGTTAATCCTTTTTTCAAACAACTTTATCAGTTCTTGTTAACTAAAAACACCTCTGTTAGTTTTTTTGAAAAGACTCCTATTTTGCTAGGAAGCATTAATCTAATCGTTGATGGAGAATACACGCTAGGAGATCTACGAATCTTGTTATCTCAGCAGTGGCAAACTTTTACAAAATTAAGCTTACAGCAAGAAACGATGCCTAAGACAAATTTATACTACACCGTTGAACGTAGCGATAAAATTAGTCAAGCTGACCGACTGTTAGTGCAACAATTCTTGCAACAATGGAAACACCCCTTATCCCTGTGGTTAGCTCAAAGTTATATAGCTGCTTCTACCATAGATCAAATAAGAAAATTACGTAATATTGCTGCCCATTCAAATTCTATGCACTTATGGCAGTTCACAGAATTATGGTTTCTTTTGGTTGGTAGTAAAACTCGTAAAGGGGTGTTACAAGAAATCCATCACAATAGCTCTCTCACCGAAAATGTTTGTCATGCAGTAAAAGAGAAAGCAGTAACTTTTAACTATTTTCCGACATACTCAAGTATATAACAGTCATATTCAATTGAGGGAATTTAAGTGGAGGGTAGACAATGCCTACCCTCCTATCTGTTTTCTGTAATTGTCATTTAGCAACTATAATTCGATAACCGACATCAAATTCTGTAAATTCTAAATATTTGCCATATTTTATCTGCCATTCCCCACTCGCTAAATCTGCCTCTAGTTGCTTCACGCCTGTCTCTACTAACTGAGGATCGGTTAAAGCAAAAGCTGACATACTCGCCCGAATTTCCGAATTTAAATACATTTTGGGTTGCTGCCAACCTGCGGCAAGAAACAAATCTGTTAAATCTGGTGGTAAAGGAAAAGGGTAAATATCTACTGTATTTTTAAGATGAGTTTGAATAAACGATACAATATATTCTAGGGGGAAAAATGAGTCTTCATCATATTCCCAAAGAAACGGAAAATAATCATCCAACCAAAAATCTTTTCTAGCTTGAGAGTCATAAGTAAAAAAAGCGATCGCCCCCGTCCTGACAACTCGATGTATTTCCAACAAAGCAGCTTCTAAATCTGTAAAATGATGTAGAGACAAAATACAAATAGCTGCATCAACTGAATTATCGGGTAAAGGAATTGCCTCTGCACATCCATCAAACCACTTCACATGAGGATGAGGTATAGCCTGAGAACGCATTACCTCAGAAGGTTCGACAGCATAAACCACAAATCCTCGTTCTGCGATCGCCCGACTATATCCTCCCGTACCCGCACCAATATCGGCAATAGTGCTGCCAGGTTTCAACTGAAGTGCATTGAGCAAACAATCGACAATGCGACGGTCTGGCAATCGGAATTGAGCGTAGGATTTACCGATAGTGTCGTATGTAGACATAGAAATAAGGATGAAGAGATAAAAATTTTAGCTCTCATCTTACCCTACTCCCGACTCCTGTACGGGCGGGTTTGGAAACCCGCCCGTACCGACTCCATAGATAAAAATTCTGCGATCGCTTGGAAAATTCCAGAAAGTCGGCAAAATAGATAACAGGTAAGAAAATCTTAAATTATCTAAACTGTAGTCCAAATATCATTCCTAACTCTGCTAAACAGCGTGGCACATGAATAGTTTGTTTCTATCTCGACTGCATAGCCCAGAACGCCCAGTTATTGTATTTGACGGCGCAATGGGGACGAATTTACAATCGCAAAACCTGACGGCTGAGGATTTTGGCGGTTCTCAGTACGAAGGCTGTAACGAATATCTCGTTCACACCAACCCAGAAGCAGTGGCAAAAGTTCATCGCGACTTCTTCGCTGCTGGTGCGGACGTAGTGGAAACCGATACCTTTGGCGGGACATCCATCGTTTTAGCAGAGTATGACTTAGCGGATAAAGCCTATTATTTAAATAAAACCGCAGCAGAACTTGCCAAGCGGGTAGCCGCAGAATTTTCTACCCCAGAAAAACCGCGCTTTGTGGCGGGTTCGATGGGTCCTGGAACCAAACTGCCAACTTTGGGACACATCGATTTCGACACGATGAAAACGGCTTACGTCGAACAAGCCGAAGCCTTGTATGATGGTGGTGTCGATCTATTCATTGTCGAGACGTGTCAAGACGTACTGCAAATTAAAGCAGCCTTGAATGCGATCGAAGAAGTGTTTGCTAAAAAAGGCGAACGTCGTCCTTTAATGGTTTCCGTAACGATGGAATCGATGGGGACGATGCTAGTCGGAACGGAAATTAATGCCGCGCTAACAATTCTAGAACCCTATAAAATTGACATTCTCGGTCTGAACTGCGCCACGGGACCAGACTTGATGAAGCCGCACATTAAATATTTGTCGGAACACTCGCCTTTTATCGTTTCCTGTATTCCTAACGCGGGTTTACCGGAAAACGTCGGCGGACAAGCACATTATCGCCTTACACCGACAGAACTGCGGATGCATTTGATGCATTTTGTGGAAGATTTGGGTGTCCAAGTAATCGGGGGTTGCTGTGGGACACGTCCAGCACACATTCAACAACTGGCTGAAATTGCTAAAGAATTAAAACCAGGGGTGAGAAATCCGCAACTAGAACCCGCAGCAGCATCAATTTATAGCACTCAACCCTACGAACAGGATAACTCTTTCCTCATAGTTGGGGAACGCTTAAACGCCAGTGGTTCTAAAAAGTGCCGCGATTTACTCAATGCTGAAGATTGGGACGGATTGGTATCGATGGCAAGGGCGCAGGTTAAAGAAGGCGCGCACGTCCTCGATGTTAACGTGGATTACGTGGGACGAGATGGCGAACGGGATATGCACGAATTAGTGTCCCGTTTGGTGAATAACGTTACTCTACCTTTGATGCTGGACTCTACAGAATGGCAAAAGATGGAGGCGGGGTTAAAGGTAGCTGGGGGTAAATGCATCCTCAACTCTACTAACTACGAAGATGGGGAAGAAAGATTCCTCAAAGTTTTGGAGTTGGCGAAAAAGTATGGTGCTGGTGTCGTCATTGGTACGATTGACGAAGATGGAATGGCACGGACGGCAGATAAAAAGTTTGAAATTGCCCAGCGTGCCTACAGACAAGCAGTAGAATACGGCATTCCTGCCCGCGAAATCTTTTTCGATACTCTCTGTTTGCCAATTTCGACGGGGATTGAAGAAGATAGAAAAAATGGTAAGGCGACAATTGAAGCGGTGCGTCGCATTCGCCAGGAACTACCAGGCTGTCATATTATGCTGGGTGTTTCCAACGTTTCCTTTGGTTTGAACCCAGCCGCGCGGATCGTACTCAATTCCATGTTTCTACACGAAGCAATGCAGGTAGGCATGGATGGGGCGATCGTCAGTGCAAGTAAAATCTTACCATTAGCGAAGATTGAGGAGAAACATCAAGAAGTTTGCCGTCAGCTGATTTACGACGATCGCAAGTTTGAAGGTGATGTTTGCGTTTACGATCCTTTAACTGAGTTGACGACGCTGTTTGAAGGGGTGACAACAAAACGCGATAAAGGTGTAGATGAAAATCTTCCGATTGAAGAACGCCTCAAACGCCACATCATCGACGGCGAACGGATTGGTTTAGAACAAGCTTTAGCCCAAGCCATGAAGCAATATCCACCTTTGGATATTATCAATGTCTATCTACTTGATGGCATGAAAGTTGTCGGCGAACTGTTTGGTTCGGGACAAATGCAACTCCCATTCGTGTTGCAGTCGGCGGAGACGATGAAAGCAGCCGTAGCTTATCTAGAACCCCACATGGAAAAGTCGGAAGGTGGTAACAGCGCCAAAGGAACCTTTATCATTGCCACTGTGAAGGGTGATGTCCACGACATCGGTAAGAATTTAGTGGATATCATCTTGTCCAACAACGGCTACAAGGTAATTAATCTGGGGATTAAGCAGCCAGTAGAAAATATCATCAATGCCTACGAACAGCACAAGGCTGATTGTATTGCCATGAGTGGCTTGTTGGTAAAATCCACCGCTTTCATGAAAGAGAATTTGGCGACATTCAACGAAAAAGGAATCACCGTACCCGTAATTTTAGGTGGTGCGGCACTCACACCAAAGTTTGTCTACGAAGATTGCCAAAACACTTACAAAGGCAAAGTCGTTTACGGCAAAGATGCGTTTTCCGACTTGCACTTCATGGATAAATTAATGCCAGCGAAGGCTACAAGTCAATGGGATGACTTGCAAGGCTTTTTGGGTGAATTAGCCGACACAGAAGTCAATGGGAACGGACACAAAGAACCTACTGTAGATTCATCTGTACGGGCGCACAGCAGTGCGCCCCTACCTACCGAAATTGACACCAAGAGATCCGAAGCGGTAGCAGTAGATATAGAACGTCCCGCGCCGCCTTTCTGGGGGACAAAGCTATTGCAACCACAAGATATTCCTTGGGATGAGATCTTCTGGCATTTAGATTTACAGGCTTTAATTGCCGGACAATGGCAATTCCGCAAGCCGAAGGAACAATCTAAGGAAGAATATCAAGCTTTCTTAAATGAGAAAGTCTATCCAATTCTAGAAGATTGGAAGCAAAAGATTGTCGCCGAAAATCTCTTGCACCCACAAGTGATTTATGGGTATTTCCCCTGTCAGTCAGAAGGAAATACATTGTATGTCTACAATCCAGAAAACCACGCCGAACAAGTAACATCTTTTGAATTTCCCAGACAAAAATCCTTACGCCGTCTGTGTATTGCTGATTTCTTCGCGCCAAAGGAGTCAGGAATTATCGATGTTTTCCCCATGCAGGCGGTGACGGTAGGACACATTGCTACAGAATACGCTCAAAAGCTATTTGCAGCCAATCAGTATACAGACTACCTCTACTTCCACGGGTTAGCCGTGCAATTAGCAGAAGCTTTAGCAGAGTGGACGCACGCCAGAATCAGGCGCGAATTGGGGTTTGGGGCTGAAGAACCAGATAACATTCGGGATATGCTGGCGCAACGCTATCGCGGTTCGCGCTACAGCTTTGGTTATCCCGCCTGTCCGAATATTCAGGATCAGTACAAGCAACTGGATTTGTTAGAGACGAAGAGGATCGATTTGTATATGGATGAAAGCGAACAGCTTTATCCCGAACAATCTACCACTGCCATTGTGACCTATCACCCAGTCGCAAAATATTTTAGCGCTTAAATTTGAGGGAACGGGGAACTGTTGCCTGTTTCCCGTCCCCTGTTTCCTCCCAGAGGACAGCCGTTGTATCTTGAGTTAGACCCACTAGATCGATACGTTTAACCATTAAGCCAAGGCAATGTTAATACATTGCTGCTGTTGTTAAACCAGACTGAAAAATTTTCATCGCTATTGAGAACTTCTATGGCTGTTGTGATTGTCGCGTAGGTCATATCAATTGCCTTCCAGTAATACCTTTCATTCCGATCTTTACGTCTATTAACACGTTAGGTTTTAGTGTTATGACAGTTTAGAGGTTGTCTGAGAAGTAGTTTTTCAGGTACTTCAGTTCGTTCGGTATTCGTTCATTACTGCTAATGCTTGTAACAAAGAATTCTGCCTATTGGTTGAGGAAAAGTACGCCAGCGTACATAAACATGGAATTCAGACAAAAGGTCTTTCATGTCGCTCCTACCAGCCGTTCCTACTGCAACGCTAGTTGGTAGGAATTTTCTTAGGTGCGTACATTACTGGTTGATGGTGGAATCGTTGCAGGATTACGCGGATAGCCCTGACAC
>NZ_PYCI01000175.1:0-12099 GCF_003015105.1 Chroococcidiopsis sp. CCALA 051
GGGACACGGGGGACACGGGAGACACGGGAGACACGGGAGACAAGGGAGACAAGGGAGACAAGGAGGACAAAGAAATAATTTATTTTGACTTTTAGCTTTTGACTTTTGACTTTCCTTAGCCCCTACTCCCTGCTCCCTGCTCCCTTTTTATCCTGCCAAACTTTCCATACTCAAGGGTACTAAGTCACCGTTGCTGGTAAATCCTAACATCATAGCCTCTTGTGGTTGGATCGTTTGTCCCGTCAAAACGCAGCGTTCCTCTGTTTGTGCTGTCGCTGGAATACTAGCGCGGATATCAGCGCGAGAAAATTTCGGTTTCCAATCACCTGATTTTTGCTGTACGTAATTCCACAGAATATCTCGGATCAAAGCTTGATATCCTTGGTTACCGGATATCTCTTTTAATTTTTCTTTTAATTCCCTCTCTAGACGGATGCTAGTAACTTCCATGTCTGTTGTAGGAATGCGAGTGAGTGTATGCATCATGAATTCTCCTTAAAAGATCTAGACAACTCAGTAATACAAGTGTAGTATCTTTAAAGTAAGGATTAAATAACTCTCTGCATTAGGTGTAACTTCAGTGAAATCTTTAGGCTTCATCTCTCCTCTACTGGCTTGCGCCAACTGTCTCGGCAGTTGGGAATCAGTAGCTATGGCGGTGGAGTCTTTGTTTATGGGTGGTGCAGCCAGATTTTGGCGGCTAGGCGATCGCCTCAGTCAAGCACAATCCGCAAGAATTAACGATAATTTTGGCTATGGAAGCATTGGGCTGCATTCGTCAGAACCACTAACACAACTAGATAGCGGGAGGTACAGGTATAAAACTGTACCGTCATCAGGATAAAACCACTTACAGGAATTTCAGCCCCCGCTTCTGAATTAAGTAGAAACGGGGGTTTTTATTTGGTGTTTTCTACCTAGAGATTTCTCAATACAACATTTTTTATAGGAGGAGTACAGCTGTGATTAGCGCCAATCAAGTGTTAGAGCAACCTGTAGTCGTGTTTTCGCAAAATTACTTACCCATCAGTCGCATCAACGTCAAGCGTGCGATCGCGCTGTTGATTCTGGGTAAAGCTGAAGCACTTGATTTTGGGCAAGAGACAGAATTATTTGTGCGATCGCCCAATTTAGTCATGGCTGTTCCCTCCTATATTCGTCTCACGTTTACCAGTACGGAACGAATTTGGAAGATTCCCCCTGTGAATCGCAGGGAAGTGTTACGCAGAGACAATTACGCTTGTCAATATTGCGGTAATAACAAGCGCTTGACAATCGATCACGTCATTCCTCTATCTAAGGGTGGATTACATACGTGGAATAACGTTGTGGCAGCTTGCGAACAATGCAACCAGTATAAAAGCGATCGCACCCCACACCAGGCAGGAATGTTACTGCACTCTAAACCCAAAGCACCGATTCATCCAACAGTTGCTTTTGCCGAAAAATTCTGGCGCTCGGAGCATCTCCCGCCAGACATAGGAGGAAACTCTATCTCATGCTGAAATTGAATTACACTGAAACTGGTTTTCACTTAGAGCATTTGACTCAATCCTTAGAAGAGTGGGTTGCAATGCGAGCCATATTCGCCCTGCGCGTAGGCGAATCCATTTGCATAGAACCTAGCACAGCTTCATTTCTATTACCTGGGGATTTACCACAGTTGAATTCACTCGCAACCGCGATCGAACGATATGGGACAGATGAAGTTGCATTAGAAAAGTGCGACGCAGAATATGTAGAAATCTGCTTGCAAGGATTTTGGTTAGCATCCGATGCTGAGAATGCCGCAGGCGTGTTTGTCACATCTTTGTCTTACGCGATCGAGTTATTGTTATTTCATTTGTGGCAAGAATCTCAAATGAGTGCTGCAATGAGCGATCGCTAAGCAAGTCAAAAGTTAAAAGTTAAAAGTCAAAAGAATGTCTGTTTAGGGCGCATGAATTTATTTGTGCGTCCTATTACTGGTAATTGGTAATGGGTAATTGGTAATGGGTAATTGGTGTTCTTCTTTGCGTCTATCTTGTGAGGAACCACTTTGCGTCTTTGCGGCTAACGCTACGCTAACGGCTTCGCCTTCGCTATCGCTAACGCCTACGGCTGATGCGCGACACAAAATCACAGCTGTTACGGACACGCGCATACCTATCTTCGGTCGTGCGATCGCACCTGGATAAATAAACTATCAGTAATACCCATCTATAATACAATTATGTAATACGCCTAAACCCATTTTCTACAAGAGCTACAGCCAATTTCAAAAAAAGTTTCTCCAACCTCTTGACATTTTTGTAGTATATTCTGTAGTATAAATGTGGTGAGTCGAGAGACAAATCTAATCCCGAAACAATAATGTTTTACATTCACATAATTAATCGAGGTGAAAAGCCTTCAGACTTCCCATGCGATAAATCTGATTCTAATTGCGATCGCACGGCATTAGAATCAGCCCAAAATAAAAATTCTCGCCGCGCAAAAGCAAAAGCCATCGAAATTATGCGTCATATTCAACAAGTTTATTATTTAGAAAATCGAGGTATTTATAATAGTTAAAAATTCTTTTTTTGAACCTTAAAAATTGAATATTATTACCTATTTTGTGGATTTATGGGTTCGATTCCCCCACTCTCGTCATCCCCTGGTAGCTCAGTTGGTAGTAGCACCTGTGTGAAGAACAGGAGAGCGTTGGTTCGATTCCAACCTAGGGGGTTGCGTTGCCTTATAGCTCAATGGTAGAGCGACGCGCTGTTAACGCGGGGGTTGTAGGTTCGAGTCCTATTGTCCCCATTTGGCGAAAGTCAAAAGTTAAAAGTTAAAATTCAAAACAAACGATATATGGCAAAAATATTTATGCTGTTAGTAAGAAACAGTATAGCAAAGAAGCAATTAAATTCATTTTTCAATAACTATATTGCTTGGAAAGCAAGACTAAACTGGATTCAGCAAGTTTAGATATATTTTAGCGATCGATGACACAAAAATATGTACAAAAAGCAAAAAGAACCTAACTTAATAGGCGCTGGATGGCAACCCCTAAATAGAGACATCGACCTAAATTATCTTTGGGAAACTTGGTCGAATAATCCGTGGGAAGTATCTCATAAAGCTATGAATGTAGTCAGCTATATTGCTGATGCACTCGGTCGAGAAAACTATGCTTGGTGGGCAAATTTTTTAAACTTATTCTACGAAACTACGCGAGAAGAAATTGATGAGTTCTGGAACTTCATCACGCCCGAACCAATTACGCCCGATAATCGATATAGAGATAGTTTATCAATTGAGACACCTGTTGTTAAGTCGGTGACACGCGATTTAATTCCGATTGAACAAGTTCTGTTAAAACTAGAAGAGATTACTATTTTTAGACTCTTAAGTTTTTTAGGTCGTCCAGATCTAATTACGCAGTACAGTACTGGAAAATATTTCTATTACCCACCAGAAAAATTTGTTGAATGGAATAAACTCAAAAGTATTGGTAGTATTTTTGCGTATTGGTCGGAACATGAAATTTGGCTGAGAATCGATCCTTTGTATAGTATGGAGCGCGATCGCCGTTATACTATAATGGCAAAGAAACTCGCACCATTGGTAAACAAAGTCACTTACGATCTTGCCGTGATGTTAAGTGGCTACCAAAGTCGGATCGGACAAGTTCACAGTCAGTTTGCTATTAATTCTTTTCCGGCTGACGTACAAAGTTTTACTGATGCCGTTCAAGAGAAAGTTTTTACCCAAAATCAATTGGCTGTATTAGTTTATGGCAATCCTGGTACGGGTAAAACGGTATGGGCGCAAGCAGTAGCAAAAGAAATTCTCGCCCCACTGGGATATATTATTTTTATCCTCGACCACGCGGCTGTAGAGAATTTTGTTCCGCCGAGTTACTTAGAACGAGTTTGCATCATTATTAACGAGGCTGATAACTTAGCTCCCGATCGCTCTACAGAAATCGCACAATCAAATTATAAAACCGAGCGGATTCTCAGCTTACTCGATGGCACGTTATATCAAAGTGTCATTGATGAATCGGGCATTCAGGAGCAACAAAAGTTAGTCGTGTTAATGACCTGTAATACGACAGAAAGATTAGATCCGGCGATGTTACGCAAAGGCAGGATAGATTTGATGTGCGAGTTCGCGCACCAATTCGTGTAATTTATTTACATTTGGCTCAATTTTGCTGAGAGTTGAGCCGCTTTGTTACCCAACTCGCCAACCCGCTAATAATCGTTCCAGCCATGAGAATACCGATCGCGGGAGTAAAAACAGGTTGCCACAGCTTATACCATAAGTCTAAACCCAAAGGTAAATGCAAGACGTGACCAGCAACTGCGATCGCCAGCCAGAAGAAAGCAAAGAGGACGAGAAAGAAATCTGCTACTAGGGCAAGATTTATCCATTTGAGAAATTGCTCTTTCATATCAATTTCATAGATATTTCTTCAACAACAGTCCCAACTTTTTTTGAGTTGCCACAGGCACTTTATTTAGGGGTGTAAGAATAGCATACTTTAAAGCGGAGTGCGCTTCTGAGGCAGGAGGATTTTTACTCAAGCGCCGTACCGTTTCTTGAATTACCATTTGAGCATTCTTGGCATTACGTTGCAGGTTAGCAATTACCATCTCGACGGTAACGCTATCGTGGTCTGGATGCCAGCAGTCATAGTCTGTTACTAAGGCTAGGGTAGCGTAGGCAATTTCTGCTTCTCTGGCTAACTTTGCCTCTGGTAAGTTGGTCATACCGATAACCGTTGCACCCCAACTGCGGTAAAGGTGAGATTCTGCTTTGGTAGAAAAGGCTGAACCCTCCATGCAAACGTAAGTTCCGCCACGATGTAGGGTAACATCTGAGAGATTGAGACTGGCGATCGCCTCAGCTAAAATGCCTGCTAGTCGATCGCATACCGGATCGGCGAAAGCAATATGGGCAACTATTCCCTCACCAAAAAAAGTCGAGATGCGATTTTTCGTGCGATCGATAAATTGATCGGGTACGACCATATCTAAAGGTTTTGCTTCCTCCTTCAAAGAACCAACAGCAGACGCAGAGATGATGTATTCTACGCCTAACTGTTTCATAGCGTATATATTGGCACGAAAAGGTAATTCTGAAGGTAAAAGCGTATGATTGCGACCGTGACGGGCGAGAAAGGCTACCCGCGTTCCTTCTATGGTTCCCACAATTAATGCATCTGAGGGCGCACCAAAAGGCGTATCAACTTGCAACTCTTCTACATCCTGAAGTGCTTCCATTTTGTAGAGTCCACTGCCTCCAATGATGCCAATTTTTGCCTCTGCCACGATTTTCGCTCCACGCAATGCCGCAACGTCAGATTATTCTAAGGCAAATAAGCAACAAAAAACCGCTTCAATCAATTTGCAAGATTGTCAAGCGGCTGACCTCTGGAGTATTTAGCTGTCTCCAATATTTGTAGGATTAAATGATTCCCGGTCCTTTGTGGCGTTGGTCGCCTTCTTCAGTCAGCTTGCCTTGTTCGTCTTCATTCAGTTCTTCAACTGTTTGCTGGCGTTCGGCTGCTTCTGCCTCTTTAATAGCGGTGCGATCGCCTGGAGTTTCGTAATACATTTCGGGTTCAACTGCATAGTTATTGGCTAAACCCTCTTGGTCTACAGTAGCACCACCTGTAACATTAAGGCTTTCAGCACCCGCTTGCTCTTCAGCTGTTTCCCGATAATCTTCACCTTCACGATCCATACGAGCTGCTACCTCTGCTGGAATGATGCCCCGATCTGCTGTTGAGGTATCCATCTCGTCATTACGGGTAACTTTTTCTTTAGATCTTGCTTCACTCATGAATTTTTCTCCCAATAGATTTCTTTATTGTTGGGATCGATGCTAAAACTTTCCTTTAGCTAGATGGATCTACCTTTTGGAGAGTTTGTGTCAAATATAAGAATTGAATATCTCTATCTCAAGATGTAATTTGAGTTAGATTCGTCAGCAATCTTTAATAGCTCAAAAACTAAAAAATGCAATCTAGCTTAGCTATTTTATGAAGTCACGTCATAGTTTTTGACTGCTGACTCCTAATTTCCGACTTCTTGTTGTCATATTTGCATCATTTTTATACTGAAAACTAGAAGCAAAATATTGGAGGCAAACAACTATGAAGCATGGAGCATTCTTGAGTTTAGCCTTAACAGCAGTTATGGGCGCGATCGCCATTCCTATGTTGCCTAGCTTTGCCCAAGCGCAAAGTACAACTAGAATTGGCGATCTACAACAACGTGCCAGAGGTACAGTCATTTCTGGCGAAGTCGTCAGCGTTGTTGGTAACGATTTCACTCTTAGAGATGGTTCGGGAGAAATTATTGTCGATGCTGGTCCCCGTTGGTGGCGAGAAATTAATCTCAAACCAGGGGAAGAAGTCAGTGTAAGAGGCGAGCTCGGCAAAAAAAGTGGCGAGTTTGATGCCTTTTCTATCACTCGTGCTAATGGTTCCACGATTGAAATTCGCCCTGCTGAGGGTCCGCCGCCTTGGGCAGGCAAGCCAAAGCCCGAACGTCTGCCTGCCGCTGCTCAGCCAGTAAAACCGTAAAGTGGTACTGCTGTAAAACTAGAGCGATTGGCAGGAGAAATAAAAGAGCAAATAATAAGGGGTGCAGTTATAGTTTGCACCCCAGTTTTGATATAGAGTTTTAAATTTAGAATTGAACTGTTGTTATATAGCTTCAAGACTCTCAGGCTAGATTTCGGAAAATCTACTTTATGGTTGATGAGGTTTATTTGTGTTTATAGATTACATTACGTTAATGTTGATTAACATGGTCGCTGGGTTGTTTTTACTGGCGTACTATGTCTATGCTGGCTTGGACGATCCCTACCAAAGCAAATGGATTCCTGGGTTTGGAATTACGGGCGCGATCGCACTTACCACTGGATTGCACATGACATTAACCTGGACTGTCAGAGGCAGTTTCAATATTGCATTTGGTGAAACGAGCGTTCTGTTTGGCATCCTATTTATTGGTACGTCTATCAGCTTGGCAAAAGGCTGGGAGTTAATGACTCTAGCGATTTATGGTTTCTTTGCTGGGCTAGTCGCAATCTTAGTAGGCGTACGCCTGATAAATTTAGGATTGACGAAACAACCTATCCTCTCAGGCATCGGCTTCATTTTGACGGGATTAGCTGGAGTTTGTGCCGCACCAACACTCTGGTACTTTAAAAATAATCGTTTGTGGCGCATCGTTGGAGCAGTCGGATTAATTGCCGCTGCATTAATTTGGGCGCTGACCGGATACATGGCTTATTGGAGTCACTTAGATAGCTTTCAGCAGTGGGTTCCAGCACCAATGCGGTAGACTGCGATCGCCATTGAGACAGACACGAATTTTGTACGGGCGGGTTTTTCCAACAGCTTTGACTCTGATAGATATTTTAGATAAACCCGCCCCTGCGCATACATAGCTGTTCTATCAGCCAGAAGTAAAGTTCATTGCCACACCATTCATGCAATAACGCTTGCCAGTCGGTTTGGGACCATCCTCGAAGACATGACCCAAATGCCCGCCACAGCGACGACAATGGACTTCAACTCTGGTCATAAACAGTGACTTATCTACAGATGTCGCGATCGCACCTTCAATCGGAGTAAAAAAGCTGGGCCAGCCAGTACCGCTGTCGAATTTAGTCTCCGAGGTAAATAGTGGTAAGCCGCAACCAGCACAGACATATGTACCTTTGCCATATTGCTTATCTAAGGGACTAGTCCTTGCCCGTTCGGTTCCGTGTTGACGCAGGACGCGAAACTGTTCTGGTGTTAATGTTTTGCGCCACTCTGCCTCAGTTTTTTCGATCTCAAATTCATTATTTGCCGTTGCCATATCGTCCGATCTCCAAGGTAGATAACGCGATAACAGCGCCATGCCAACTACTGCTGCACTAGCGTGTAAAAAATCTCGTTTTTTCATCATTTATATATTCTGACCGATGATTTGTATAAGCGCGATCGCACCTCATACACGCTAAGCAAAAACTCTGAGTTCCGGCTGAGATGAAAATTAAAGCCAGCTAAAAATCATTGACTTCTGACTTCCTCCGATCGTTTATCTGTAGAATTATTGTCAATAGTTCGCAATTACAACTCAAATTCCGAACCATTAAGGCTGGGACTACGCATTCCTATCTTCTCTATTTGTTAATTCGTCATCGTCAGAGATCGAGCTTATGAAAGGATTGTCAACCAAAAATCTCTCTTTAGCTTACGACGGTACGCCGATTATCCATGACTTGAATTTGGCAATCCCGACAGGACAAATTACTGCTTTAGTTGGTGCAAATGGTTGTGGTAAATCGACGTTATTAAGGGGACTGGCAAGATTACTCAAACCTCGTGGTGGTGCGGTCTATCTCAATAGCACTTCGATTTTGCAGCTTTCTACCAAAGAAGTCGCCCAACAGTTAGGAATTTTACCTCAAGCTCCAGTCGCACCAGAAGGGTTAACAGTACGGGATTTAGTAGCACAAGGGCGTTATCCCTATCAAAACTGGTTGCAACAGTGGTCGGTACAGGATGAGAAGATCGTTCAACAGGCACTCTTGATTACAGATTTGATAGAGCTGGCAGAGCGATCGCTAGACACTTTATCAGGCGGACAACGACAGCGAGCTTGGATTGCAATGGCTTTGGCGCAAGACACGGAGATTTTACTTTTGGACGAACCGACGACTTTTCTCGATTTAGCCCACCAGATAGAAGTTTTAGATTTGTTGTATGAGTTAAACCACCAGGGACGGACAATCGTGATGGTGTTGCATGACTTAAATCAGGCGTGCCGTTATGCCGATTATTTAGTAGCTGTCAAAGATGGTCGAATTTTTGCCGCTGGATCGCCAAAGCTAGTGATGACTGAAGATACGATCCAAGAGGTTTTCGAGCTGGAGTGTCGTATTGTTGCCGATCCAGTTTTGGGAACACCAATGTGCGTACCAATAGGACGTAAGGGCAAGGGAAATAAATTATAAATAAAATTGTTGCTAATGACTACCATCGCTATTATTGCAGGTACATATCAACCCGATCGCTGTGGTACTGCCCACTATACTGCTTACTTGAGACAAGCACTGGCAAAACAGGGGGTGAATTCGATCGTACTCACAACTCAGGCTGCGGCAACAGCGATCGACGACCCTAATGTTAAGGGAGTCGTGACAGATTGGGGATTGTCTCAAATATTATCTCTAGTCCGTGCTGTCAAATCTACTGCTGCCGATCTGCTTCACATTCAACACGCAGCCGGGACATACCGCTTTCAACGCCCGATTTTTCTCCTACCACTCCTATTACGAGTTTTTGGTTACCGAAAACCAATTGTCACAACCGTGCATGAGTATGGTTGGTGGGAATGGCAACCAAAAGGAATTCCACCTCAGTTTTTGGAATGGCTGAAAATGTGGGGACAACAGCGGGGATGGTGGGATCGAGAAGATGGTTTTTTACTCACGCGAAGCGATGCCATTATTACGACTAACGCCGAAGCAGAAAGTGTCATCCTCAAACGAATGCCAAATTCTACCGATCGCTTGCACCGAATTGCGATCGCCGCAAATATTACAGTAGTTCCGATCGATCGCCAACAGGCGCGACAGCAGCTACGACAGCAATTTGCTTGGTTGTCAGATAGTTTTGTAGTCGTCTTTTTTGGCTTTCTGCATCCTGTTAAAGGCATCGAGTATTTATTATCGGCATTTAGGCAAGTTGTGACTCAACAGCCCCAGGCGCGATTGTTATTACTGGGAGGTGTAGAAAGTTTAGCTTTACAGGCAGAAGCAGCGAAATCTTATTGGGATCGGCTGCAACTATTAGTCAAGGAACTCCATCTGAGCGATCGCGTTTCCATGACGGGTTACGTAAGTGGTGAAACAGCTTCTCACTACCTCTCTGGAGCCGATCTGGGCGTGTTACCCTTCAATCATGGCGTGACGCTCAAAAGCGGCTCCTTACTGGCTTTAATGGCGCATGGTTTGCCTGTAATTGCTACTCGCAGCACTCCACCAGATCCCGATTTATTAGCTGAAAATCTGCTGGAACTCATACCTACTCGCAATGACACAGCACTAACCGAGGCTTTGCTCAAACTCATTCCAGATCGAGCGAAATGCGATCGCCTCAGTGCTACAGCCAGTACATTGAGCGATCGCTTTACTTGGTCTGCGATCGCCAAAGCACACAACAATATTTATCAGCAATTACTAACAACCAAGAAACAAAATTCAAAGTAACCACAAGCTAACCCTTTTGCGTCTTAGCGCCTTTGCGCGATCTCATCTTAAAACCCTTTAACTGACAACTGATTACAACCAAGACTATTCGTTAACAAAATGGTTCCCCAGCGAGTTTTCTGAAAAGTCTGAAATTCTGCTCGCCATTGTTTTTGTAACTCAATCGGAAAAACTTGTTCGCCCTTGCCTTCTAAAAAGATCGTGCAGGCTTCAGTCGCCATAGCTTGAAAATCTTGTTGACTAAACTTATTTGCAACATCTGGATTAGGAAAATCAATTCCTGGGGCGCGAAAATAGATTTCAATTGGAGTTCTGACCAGCTTTTTTCCTGCTTCAACAGCAAAGATAGGTTCCATAGTTAGGAGTGGTTCGGGCGTTTTGGCAAGTGCTGCAACTGTTTGATAGTAACTGGGATTCTGATTATTTGCCCATTGCTCGTACAACGAGGGAAACGTCGTTGAAAATTGATACAAAAAGAGTAAGATATAAATAATTAACGCAACAAAATTTGCAGCGATCGCACTTAGAGGAAGACGCTGGCAAAATTGATAAATTCCTATTCCTAACCCAAACATACCAAAAGCAAATGCTGGTGCAGCACCTGACATATAGTGAGGAAAGAAGTTTGAAGAAAGAAAGGTGCTAGTTACGACTAAGCCAAGAAATGCTAAAGCATAAAATCTTAATTTTCTTTGCCAGATAGCACTATAGATCAGTCCGCTGCAACCAAGTAGATATAAATAGATATCTTTTTTAGCTTGTAAAAAAACAAATAACCGCTCGAATCTTCCAGTTGCTTCGCGGTTTATTTGTCCGAATATAACTTGGTCAAGACTGCGAGGAACAAACACAAAATAGACAAATAAGATAAATATTGCTAGAACACCGAGTAAAAAATATTTTTTTAATTCTCGCGATCGCTGTACTCTTGACTTTTCAGAGTAGCTCATAGCCAAAGCCAGAAAAGAAAAATTTAATAAATTAGGCAAAAATAGTAACACGGACGATCCAAACAAGAAAGCTTGCGTTATTGGTGTCCATTTCCACTGCTTTTGACAGACTCCTAAATAAAAGAATACAATTAGAAAATTGTTTGCCATTTGTCTAATTGCCAGAAATCGAAAATCCTGAAACATCAGTTCGTGAAATGTCAGGTAAAATAAAATGGCAAGAATGGCGGCTGAAGAATTATCTCGTAACTTTTTACAAGTTAAATAAAAGGGAACGACGGCAAAGCAATTTAAAGCAAGAAATAACAACCGTACCCAATACATATTTCCGGTTAATTTCAAGACGATGCCACTATATAGGGGTAACAACGGCAGATGCCAAAGCGGAAAATCTTTGTGGGGGGCGAGTCCTTCCAACATCAATCGACCCGCTTCTGCATAAACTCCTTCGTCAGTAAACGGAAACGCCGCTAAATGTAAGTAACGGGCTTGCAGGTAGAAGAAAAAGCTGGCAATGCAAATTACTGGCAGAATGCGATACCAGCCATAACTAGAGCTGCGATCGCGTAAATCTTCCTGATTTCTTCTAAATCTAAGATTTTGTGGCAAGCGTAGGCAGAAATTTAAGTTAGTAGTATCGGCATACAGTAGATTCTACTGCTAGGAGCGAGAATTTGCGATCGCATCTATCATCGTGCCTTTTGAATTTTCGACTACGGCGAAAGAGATCCCCCCAACCCCCTTTTTAAGGGGGGCTTTTGTTCGTGGCGTTGGTAGGAGGGCGATTTGTTCACACCGTCGGAAGGGGGCTTTTGTTCATACTGTCAGAAGCAGACTTTTGTTCGTGGCGTTGGCGGGGGGGCTTTTGTTCCCCCCTTTTTAAGGGGGGCTAGGGGGGATC
>NZ_PYCI01000176.1:0-12039 GCF_003015105.1 Chroococcidiopsis sp. CCALA 051
TTGATTAAATCTCATCCCAACTACCAAAGTCTACGTTCCTACGGCACTATCGCCGCCTGATTCTGTCCGATGTATTGCTTATATCTGAACCGTGTTTCACTCGCTGAACAAAATGTTATACGGTCAGCACCAAGCGACTATCGCTTCCCAAAACTAAAGTAGCTTTGTAGATAGAGCTGGCATAAAGTCCAGCGTTCCTACAGCAGTACTGCTGTCCAATAGTGTAGTGCCAAAATACTTCAGAGACAGGCTCTAGGGGTTGATGCGATCGAACGTGACGCGGAATTTCTACGATCCGCGAACCGCCAGAGTCTTCTGATAAATGGGCGGATCGATGACAAGTCTGGGATTTTCGAGTAGGTTTGTCATTAATTTTTAAATGCGCTTGCCCTGCTTTTCTTCCTTCTGTAGATAGATAAAGATAATGTAAATTGACCAATTTCACCATGTACGGTAGCGAGCCACACCTATTGAAATGTAAGGAGAAAATTTGCTGTTATTTCAGTAACATTTATTCAGATAACTTCAGAGTTGTTACTTAAATCAGTTTCAGGCTAAGAGATTTTATTACTTAAAATATTTTTGGCAACAGAGCCGCAACTGCTAAACCCAACGGCACTCCATGCTATGGGTAAAGAATTACAACAAATCTTGTGAGATGTAGAGCTGGGCGGATTCTTGCTCATAAACTAAAACAAGCCGAGTACGCCAAAGATCGCAAATCTTTCCTTGCTTAAGTATTCAAAAGATCGCGCCAGAGCCATGAACACAGAAAAGACAAGTTCTTCCGATCCTATACTTGCGAATCTCGACGACCTGCTTCCGAAATTGGAGGCGCTTTACACAGACTTGCACGAGCATCCCGAGTTGTCAAAGCAGGAGACACGGACAGCCCATCTAGCAGCGGAGCGACTTCGCTCCGCTGGGTATGAAGTGACTACCGGAGTTGGGAACACCGGCGTGGTCGGTCTGCTGCGTAACGGCGATGGACCGACAGTCATGCTACGCGCTGATATGGATGCGCTGCCAATCGAGGAAGCAACCGATGTGCCCTATGCCAGCAAGGTCAAGAGCACTGACTCTAACGGGAAAACGGTCCCAGTAGCGCACGCCTGCGGTCACGATATGCACACCACTTGTCTAGTCGGCGCAGCGACGCTATTCGCACAAGCGCGCGAAGCATGGCGTGGAACACTGATGGCGGTCTTTCAACCTGCTGAAGAGACTGGGGAAGGTGCTCAGGCGATGATCGATGACGGACTCTTGACTCGCTTCCCTAAGCCTGAGGTGGTTTTGGGACAGCATGTTATGGTGGGTCCAGCAGGTACGATCGGTGGTCGCACTGGAGTCACTACTTCTGCCGCTGACAGCTTGCATATCCGATTATATGGGCGCGGCGCGCACGGATCGATGCCGCAAGCCAGCATCGATCCGGTGATCGTGGCGGCTGCAACGGTGATGCGGCTGCAAACTATTGTCTCCCGCGAGATTGCAGCCACTGAGTCCGCTGTAGTCACAATCGGTTCGTTACAGGCTGGCACCAAGGAAAACGTCATTCCCGACGAAGCGACGATCGAATTAAACGTTCGCACCTTTGACGAGGGCGTGCGCCAGCGCGTACTGTCTGCGATCGAGCGAATTGTGAACGCCGAGGCAGCTGCATCCGGTGCCCCCAAGCCGCCGGAAATAACACTGATCGACCACTATTCACTTGTCACGAACGATCGGGAAGCCACGCAGCGCGTAGTCGATGCGTTCCAGCAGTATTTCTCCGACGATCGAATCCGGCAGACCAAACCTGCATCAGCGAGTGAGGATTTTGGCACGTTTGGAACTGGGTGGCACGCTCCATCAGTATTCTGGTTTATCGGCGGAACCGATCCCGACACCTATGCAAAAGCTAAAGAGGCAGGTCGCCTGAACGAAATCCCGACCAACCATAGCCCAAAGTTTTTACCCGTCATCCACCCAACCTTAGAAACCGGAGTCAAGGCATTGATTATTGCGACGCGACCTTGGCTGTCGGTGTAAGGCAGCGGCTGATGGCAGACTGGTCTGGCTTAGGACTACAGAAGGTTCGTTTGTCCAGTTTGGCACGAGGGATCTCAAGATGACTGCACTTTTGTGGGCAAGGATGCATGAGCTTCTATTTGCTCTCGATCTGGCTGGCACGTTCGTCTTTGCGCTCAGTGGTGCAACAACAGGGATAATGAACCGACTCGACCTGTTTGGCGTGCTTGTACTGTCCTTCGTCGCTAGTACAGTCGGTGGAATTACTCGTGACGTGCTACTTGGTGCAGTCCCACCAGCAGCAATCGACGATTGGCGCTATTTCGCCACTTCCCTCCTTGCGGGTTTAATCACATTCTTCTGGCATCCCTTCACCAAGCGCCTGCATAGATTCGTGTTGGTGTTCGACAGTGCGGGACTGGCGTTCTTTGCGGTTTCTGGTACACAAAAAGCACTCGCCTATGGACTCAACCCAGTTATGGCAGCGTTGCTTGGTATGCTAACTGGAATCGGTGGCGGCATGGCGCGTGACCTGCTTGTCACCGAGCCTCCTAACGTGTTGAAGTCTGATTTGTATGCGGTTGCTGCGCTTGCGGGTGCGCTCGTGGTGGTGGTTGGACACGTATTGCACCTGTCGCCTAATGCAACGACGATGACTGGAGCAGTTCTTTGCTTTGGGATTCGCCTTTTAGCTAGATGGCGTGGTTGGCAACTCCCCTTTGCACAACCATCGCAGCGGACGAAGGCAAAAGCAGACGATTCAGATAACCAAACGGACAGGAAATCTTGAAATGAATGCACTATGTGAAGATTTGCTAGATTTTTTCTACAACTTCCAAATGATGCAAGTGGAATTCCTTAACAGCTAGGGCATTGTTAACCAGATGCAATGGCTAATGATTTCAGGGGAAACTGGTGGCGGCTATAAGGATTTTTACTCTTCCCATTATCCGACAAGCTTGAATGTCAGCGTATTCGCAATTATTCTCCTGCTCTGATTCTCCTCCACGATCGAAAAGCAGGATCGGTGTTTTAGCTGCGTCCCTGCTTTCAATCGAAAGTAGTTCTTCACTTTTTAGCCCAGCGATCGCGCAGGAAATGCGCGACCATCTTGGGTCGGCGATCGCGAGTAAATGCGCCTTTGAAGTTCATTCCCGCCGCACGCATGGTGCCTTGACCGGTCTTGAAATCGGAAAATGCCCACACGTGCATTCCTACCATGAACTGTCGCTGCGCCGCGACATCGAGGAAGCCACGTGTGAACTCAACCTGATATTCCTCCGTCCACATCTCGGACGGATGATTGTGAGCGCCAGGAATGGTATCGGTGCCAAACTCTGTGACCATCATGGGCTTGCCGAACCGCTGGTGCAGCGCGTCCAGTTCGCGCGCCAGCGCCTCTCTCCCCAGTTCGAGCCGTCCCGACTGGGTATACCATCCGTAGTAGCCGTTGACGCAGACCACATCGAAGATACCGTGCCAGTCGCGTACCCCTTGCTGCACTCCGACGAGCGTGACGGGTCGCGTCGGGTCCAGCCGCTTCGTCTCGGCATACATTTGGCGGAAGAAGCGCATCCCAGACTCGACGGCTGCTGGAACCGATGCCCCACCTAGCGGAACGCCACCCATCGGCTCGTTCGCCACGTTCCACATAATGGTGCTGGGATGGTTCTTGTCGCGCGCGACCAACTCGCGGATTTGCTGCAAACACTGCGCCAGACGTTGCTGAGTCGCTGGCTCTGGGTCCTCGAAGTTTAAGCCGACGGCAGGGATCTCGTTGATGACTAGAAAGCCGAGCTTGTCGGCGAGCATCATCGCCTCTTCAGTGTAGGGGTAGTGCGACGTGCGGAAGGAGTTGGCACCGCTCCACTTAAGCAGTTCGTAATCGCGTATCCACATCGGTAGGTTCTGCCCGCGCCCCGTCAGCGGAAAATCTTCGTGCTTGCCGAACCCAGTGAGTTCGATCGGCTGCCCGTTGAGCAGCAATCGATCCCCGCGCACGGCGATGGTGCGGATGCCGATATCTAGTGAATAAGAATCGGTGACGCGCTGCCCGTTAGTGAGCGTGACAGTCAGCGGGTAGAGGTGCGGGTCTTGCGGACTCCAAAACCGCGCCGAAGGGACACGTAAGGTGGCTTCGGCAGAGCCAGCACGGAAGTTCAAGTCAGCTTCGATCTCATTTATCCGAGCTTTACCCGTGCCGGGATACTGGGTGCTAGTCTCCACCTTGAGATTGACGATGCCGTCTCTGCCTTCGATGGTTGTGACGACAGTAATATCATCGATATGCTGCTGGGCTGGGACAGAATAAAGCACCACGGGGCGGTGCAACCCCGCGTAAGGGAAGAAGTCATACGTCGTCGCCGGATACCCGCCGAGAACTCCGGCTACTCCGCCGCCACCTTCTCCGAGACCAGGCGGGACGCGATCCAGCAGCTGCTTGTTCTCGATCGCGATCGCAATGACGTTTGGTCGATCCCACACCAACCGATCGCTAATGTCGGCGACGAACGGCAGGTGTCCGCCCATGTGCTGTACCACGACTGTACCATTAACCCACACCTTCGCGGCATAGTTCGCCGAGCCGACGCGCAGAAACACTCGCTCTTGTCGCCAAGCCGACGGGACGTACATCTCGTGCCGATACCAAGCGAGTCCGAGGTAGTTGCGCGCGTCGTCAAACAGGTCGTTCCAACTGCACGGCACTGCGATCTGACGCGGCGCACTCAGCGCCTTGAACCAGCCTCGCGCTTCGCCCTCCTCCTGCGGGTCGAGTTGAAACTGCCACAAACCTGACATATCGAACACGTTGCGGAGCTGATTTTGCTGCGGATATAGCAAGCCGCCGCCTATAGACGTTCTGGTCATGGGAGAGGCAGGAACCGGAGGTGAAGTTTGCGCGCCAACGTGACTTGCCACAAGCAAGGCTCCACCTGCTGCTCCTGCCTGAAGTAACAAGTTGCGTCGGTTGAAAGCGTGCGACCTGGGACTGCTCTCATTTTATTGTCAGGGATAAGTAGTTCTTGCATCTGGAAGCCTAATAAAAACACGCTTGATTGATTTCAGGCTTAGTGGGTGTCGATACATCACCCAGTGACAGAGCCTAATTAGATATATTGATTTCTTGTCTTAACCACATCAGTGTGGTGCAGTAGTGATAACTCTTCTCGCTCTTACCACACCCTACAACCTGGACTCTCAATTTCCTCCTCAAAACTGAGTAACTCAATGTGTTTTGGATTATTCATTATCTCTTTTGCGGCTAGCAATCCGGCGACCGTCCAAGTTTGATAAATTCTGGCTGATTTGCCAATTAAGCGCCCCTGCTTGCCGTCATAATATTCAGGAAATCTATCCTCAATTAAACGAGTTTCAGCAAGAGCGATCGCACGAGAAGCCAGTTCTTGCTGCCCTGTTTTTTGCGCGGCGGCGGCAAATAGCCATAGTATTGTGGGCCAGTTGCCACCATTGTGATAAGACCAAGGCAAGTTTTTGGGGTCAGATCCAGTGACAATCCGCCACTCCAAGCCTTCTACAGCTGGAAAGCAGATTTTCAAAGGCATAAATCCAATTAGATCGCAACTGCGCTCCTCAAATAGATTCATAATGCTTTGAGATTCCTCAGAGCTAGCTGGGGAAGCTAAAATTGCCATTAAGTTTCCCAAGGCAAAGAAGCGAAAGTCCATATGTCCTGGTCCCAAATTTCCGGCTAAATAGCCTCCGTTTTCGGGCAACCACTCGGTTAACCAAGCGGGAATTGATTCAGGATGAATGTTAAATTTGTTAGCAACTTCTTGACCAAACTCATCATTCTTAAAGCGATAAATTTCATTGATTCGTTGCAAATCTAACCAGTAGTATTCGCGAATGTGATATCTTAAAGCCCCCAATCTTTGAATAACGGCATCAAGATAGCGATCGCCTCCATCTTGGGGCAATAACAGTTCTTTTACAGTCCGTAAAGCAGCATAAAATAACACTTGAATTTCTAATGGATGCCCGCCAACCCCCATGCGACGGTCAATCATAAACGAGCCATCAAGAACTGGAAGCGTAGGATACATAGAAAATCGATGCACCAGACATAAATCTAGGATCAGTTTCATTCCCGTTTGAAAATCCGATTGATGGGCAAGCGCAATATCGCCTGTGGCTTTGACATAAGCTCGTAGTAGCAGAATCCACCACAAACAGGAATCAACCGGAGGAACGCGAGCGATCGCATCTTCGCCAAAATCAGCTTCGATAAATTCTCTTTCACCGTCATGTTCCACTTTGAAGCTAGCAGGCATCAAACCTGATCCTGGCTCAAAACAGTCCATCCCTTTATCGTGGCTCTGCATCGCCAGTGTTTCGGTTAAGAAATTACGCACGATTTCCGTTCTGCCATGCATGAGAAATACCAAGGCTGAAGGGACGAAATCGCGGATAAAACACTGGTCGTAGTTGAGTGACTTCATCTCTGGATCTTGGGCAGCTTTCGTCCCAATCGGTCGCCCTTGATAGTAAATGATGGAGTTTTCCAGCAGTTTCCAGGCTTCTTTTTCCCACATAGCTATTTGCTTTGTTAGTATCTAATTTGCATAACGAATGAGGAGCATCGCGCTCGGGAGTTAGGTCAGGTATTCAATTGGGCACTCACGGTTGCGAGTTTGCTGCCGAGTTGCAAGATCGCTGTTTGTTGAGACTCGTCTTTCAAATTATCATTTTCATCAAATGCCTGATAAGCACTGCCAATTGCCTTCTGGTCTGGCAGCACTAGAACGCCAATGCTACTGAGAATGGAGCGGACATGAGCCAATCCCCGCAGACCGCCCAATCCTCCAGGAGAAGCACTCATCAACACAACGGTCTTTTCTTTGAAACACGCCAATGCCAATGGAGGTTCATCAGGTTCAGGACGCGATGCCCAATCGATCGCATTTTTGAGCAAAGGAGTAATAGAACTGTTGTACTCTGGACAGGCTATCAGGAAACCCTGATGTGCTTTCATCAACCCCCTGAGTTTGAGGGCATTTTCTGGTAGTCCCTCAGCTGCCTCCAAATCCTCATCATAAAGCGGCAGAGGCAGGTCGCGAAAATCTAGGTAGGTGACTTCTGCACCTGTGGCTTTGGCTCCTTCAACCGCAATTTTCACCAGTTTTTTGTTGTAAGAGCCTTGGCGGGCGCTCCCAGCAAATGCAAGAATTTTGGCAGCCGTCATCAAATCCTCCTGTTTTCTTGAATGGGCGATCGAGAGCGAATATATCGTGGCATTATTCTTTACCCGTCCGTTTCCACTAAAGAGTGGACATCATAATCTTGCCGCCGAACTCAATTGGCGATTCAGTACCCAGGTAAAGAATATCTACGTCAATTTTGACAACACGCGGCTGAGTCTGTCCTGTTTAGTTTGGAAACAACGACACAATATCGAATGTGTCAGTGTCTGCTTTCTAAAGCATCTTCAAGAGTGTTGGGGTTGAAACACTTTTGGATTTTTCAGATATAGGCGGGTGTCGATGTATCGCTCACTGGCTAATTTGAATCAAAAATCCTTCCAGTACGGCGTAGTCTACAACAATACAAACAGTGCAAGCCGAGCTTGACATCCGCCTCGCCTGCACTGTTTTTCAAGACTCATCTGTTTCAACTTGCCAAAAGGCTTAATTGAGAACGTTACCTAAAGAAGGCTAGATGAAAAATCATGAGAGTCTTCTATCTATAATCTGAAGGATCTTGCGTATTGATGTCTAATTTTTCTCGACGAACTGTTTCTTGAGCTTCAACCGTATCCCGCTCTACTTCTTTCCTGATTCTGACTTCCTCACCCACAACCGTTTCTTTGCGAATGTCAGGAGTTTCTTCGTAGATTTGCACATGTGCCACTTCCCCTTCACGGAAGGCATTTGCAGGAGAACCTGGCGTGCCAGCGTCTGCTGGAGTTACTCGCTCAACCACAACTCGCTCTTTTTCGATTGGGACTGAAGCCCGTACTGTTTCAGTTTCAACGTGTTTACCAATCGTTACTTCTCCTACATTACGGCGGTTTTTATGTGCAACTAACCGTTCTTCGTACAGTTTGAGGGTTTGTCGATCGCGATCGTTGAGATCGTACAGATGTGGTTCTTGCTCGTAAGTGTATGTATCGCGAGCATAATTTGCATTGGTAGTCCCAGCTCCAATAGCGTCTGTGGCTGGAGTCGAGATAGCTTCTGTTGTAGGAGCTTTATATGCCGTCGGTGTGTCTAAAGGTGCTGATGCTTCTAAAGGTGCCGTTGCTTCTAAAGGCGCGGTACGATAAACTCCTCGTACCCGCTCTTCATAATCGTAATCAACTTTCAAGTCGTTGTTAAACTCAGGTAAATCTTTTGCTTGCTCTTTGGTAAACCCTAAAGCATAGACACGTTTACTATTCGGGAAAATACGGGTACGACCAACTGGTAGCAATACTTGCTTACCAAAAATCCAAAAACCCGTTTCAATCACCAAATACCGAAAACGACCTGCTTCATCAACTAGGATATTCTTGACGGTGCCAACCTTTTCATCATCTTTGTCTGTATAAACGTCAAGCCCTTTAATCTCATCTCGACCAACAGTGTCCTGGTATTTCGGGTCGAAATCTTCAAGTTTGTAAAGAACCATGTTATTTCTATTTGATTGTCTAAATTGATTACTATCTAGAATAAAACTATGCCTACTCGCTACATCTTCCTAAAGATTGATTTGACTTAAATTGATATTTAGTCCTTAAGCAGGGTGTAGTGCATTAGCTAATAGCAAAGTATATATAGCAATCCTATTTGATTCATGAACGTGGAGCAGGGTAGAAGCCTGCCGCAGGCTAGAAGCCTACTTTACAAATCATTTAGAACTGCTATATTTATCAAGTTTTTAACTCATATTTTTTTGAATAAATACTAGCTTTCCACTTTTGCCAAATAAATTCAAGCTAGTCATAGCTTAGTTAATCAGTTCGCAAGGTTTTGTTAACATGAAGCGTTTTTTAAAGCAACCTACGCTCTATCTGGCAATGTTTATTATTAGCAGCAGTGCAGGATGTACCGAGCTTAGAAACCCAGAAGCTAGACAATCACAACCTAACGCTACAAACACTGAACAAAGTTCGCCTCAAGTTGCCACCCAGCCAAATAATCTTAGCTTTGTTACTGAAGTTGCTCAAAAGGTAGGACCTGCGGTTGTACGCATTGATGCAACTCGTACTGTAAATGTACCTGGAGCCTCTGGTAATCCCTTGATCGACCGTTTTTTTGGTAGTGAGTTACCTCCTCAGCAACGGGTTCAACGCGGTATTGGTTCTGGATTTATTATTAGCTCGGATGGTCGCATCTTGACGAATGCTCATGTTGTGGAAGGTGCTGATGAAGTTACAGTCGTTCTTAGAGAAGGAAGAAGTTTTGCAGGTAAGGTAATCGGTGCTGACAAGGTAACAGATGTAGCAGTTATCGACATTGAAGCGAATGGATTACCAACAGTTGAACCAGCGAATTCTGACAACATTGTTGTTGGACAATGGGCGATCGCTATTGGTAATCCTTTAGGTCTAAATAACACAGTTACTCAAGGCATTGTCAGTGCTACAGGACGTAGTGGATCTGATATCGGTATTCAAGACATACGCCTTGACTTTATCCAAACCGATGCCGCAATTAATCCTGGTAATTCCGGCGGACCTTTACTCAACGCTCAAGGACAAGTAATTGGTGTTAACACAGCAATTCTTGGCGGAGCGCAAGGGTTAGGTTTTGCAATCCCAATTGAAACAGCACAGCGGGTTGCTAATCAATTAATTGAAACTGGTCGAGTTTATCATCCCTATATAGGTGTGCGACTGATTGAACTAACAGCGGAAATTCAACAGCAAATCAACCAAAGTAATCTTGGTTTTAAAGTCACTCAAGATCGAGGAGTTTTAATTGTAACTGTGGCTCCCAATTCCCCAGCAGCGCGTAGTGGGTTACGTCCTGGGGATATCATTACCGAAGTCAATGGAGTTCAAATTCAAAACACCGAACAAATACAAGATCGAATAGAAGCAACACCTGCTGGAAAGACTCTTCAATTAGAAGTTAACCGCAATGGTTCGGCTCAAAATATTACAATCAAACCAGAGCAATTGCCGGCTGCTGCCGCTAAGTAAAAATTAGAAAACATTAACTACTTATGGCGCTATGTCAAGCATAAAACTACTGAATTAAGAATAATTTTCAAAAATCATTTCAAAAATCAAAAGAGAGTTTATTAGGCTTAAGAAGAATATGTCAAATGACTTAAATTCCTACCTACCTACACCGACTAAACAACGATTGGCAGCCACCTTCGGCGTAGTAAGACCGATTAGTTTCTGGGTACAATTAGCATTAGGGGCTGTTTCTTTTTTAGCTTTGACGTTAGCGATATTTAGCCGTAGTTCCACTGTCCAAACAACGTCAAATTCAGTTATGGGATTTGGAGTCTTTTTAGGTATCATTGGAATTTTACTGCTGTGTTTCAGACTCTATTGGGTGAACCGATACAGGCGTTTGGACAAACTTTTACAGTCGCCCAATCGTGAATTACATCCAAGGAAAGAGGACGTAATTCAAGTATTACAAACTGGGTTTATCGTTAGTTCGATCGGTTTATTGTTAGCTTTTTTAGCATCTGAAGCCACTGTTATTGCTGTCCTATCAAAATCACTAGCTCTACCTCAAGGAGTAGCAGTCTATAGACCTGAAAATGTCATTCGTTCCCTAGATCTTTTTGTGGTTTTGGCAAACGTCAATCTGATTGGTACTCACTTTTTCGGAAGTATGACTTCATTGGGGCTGCTTAACTGGTTAGACCAATAGAAATTCAACTACAGCGTCATTGGAGCAACAGGTTCGATATCAGGATCGATACCACCAACCTGGTTAGTTCGCAACACCCATGCCGATCCACCCTGTTTGATAAATGCTTGAGTCACCTCATCGCTGGTTAAACGAGGTAAGATAGTGCGCCAAGTCAGCAAACTGCGGATTAAGTTTTGCACGGGGTCATCTTCCAGGGTGCTACCTAATACCTCAGCTCGATCCCTCCAGTCTGCGCGTGCCGTTCCCCAAGGTAAGAGTAAACGCTTCAAATCTTTCCCCAACCGTTCTAGCTGCTCCAATCTGTGCAACTGTTCGGGATGTTGTTTTCTCCACTCTTCAACATTTGGGTGAGAACGAATCGCTCTAGCTATTTGCCTCAGTGCTGCATACAAGGCTTGATTCGCATCTTGAGTGCAATTATACGCAGGTCCAACAAACGTTCCTCCAGTTCCATCGCCGATGCGGTAGCGAGCTGCCATAATTTCTAACTGATGAATGAGTCGATCGAGTGGCGATCGCTTCCAACCATCAATAGTTTCATAATCACCAGTAAACCCATCAAGTTCGACTATGGTATCGGCAACTGGACGCAATCCCAACCAGCCAAAGGAGCGATCGCCCATGTAACGCGACCAATGCAAGCTGCCTGCAATCAGTCCATCAGTATTATGAGTGTAGATCTGGTGATAAACTATCTCAAACCGCAATTCGTCAGTTAACGGCTCCCGTACTACCTTGGCAATTCCGTAAGCAAAGTGACCGAAGTAAAGCGGAGTTTTTGCCTTGGGTTCTGTTTTCTTACCACCAATTCCACCATAGACGTGAATGAGTAAAGCCCGTTTACCTTCGTGCCAAGCAGCACTTCTTGTTTGAATTGTCTCGTCACCCAGCAGGATAGAGCTAATTTTCCCTTTTTGGGCAGCCAAATTGTCCCAAGACTCTTGTTTGAGATACTTTTTGACTGACTGCTTGCCCACAATCGCGCTCTCTGGTTTGACCTGCAACAGAGCGCGGGGGGCTAAAGCCTGCACGATAAATAGCCCTGACTCATCCCTAGCACCATACATGTACCATCCGGTTTCGTTTAAAGGAGATTTTTCAATGTTCTTACTAGTTCAATACTTCGGACAGTTTTTGGCGCTTGGCAGTAGACAGAAAAGCCATCGAACCGATAGAGTGCCTTTTAGAACAA
>NZ_PYCI01000177.1:0-11909 GCF_003015105.1 Chroococcidiopsis sp. CCALA 051
AGATGTGTATAAGAGACAGAAGTAGTGCGGTAATAAGGACGATTTGAGGCTTAAGGGCGCACCATAAAACTCAACTGGGTAGGCGAGGGTATTAAATCCGCAAAAGTAAGAGCCAGCAAATCCTGTCAAAGCAAGACTAAATAGAGAGTAAGAAAGAATGGCGTTACCAGAGAAGAGAAAACGTCGTTTGACCCAATCCCACGGTTCGCTAATCATGTGCCATATTCCTGCCACAATTAACAGCGCACCAACATAAATGTGACCGCCAACAACATCTTCGAGATTGTTGACATCAAAAAGATGACCGATGCGGTCTATAATTATTCCAGGACTTAAAGTGGGTTCAGTAACGACGCGCACTTGTCCGATATTAGCATCGTAAAGTCCGCCAAAAAACATGGCTTTTGCTACTAACAACAAAGCCCCTATTCCTAAGAAAATCAAGTGATTTCCTAAAATAAAACTCAATTTTTTGGGGTCGTCCCAACTAAAATGATATTGCCGCGCTAGCGGATTTTTGGACTCTTCTAAGCTTGCCGGAACTTGGCTGCGGTGAAATAAAGTGCCTGCTGTAAAAACTGCGGCGGAAACAAGCAGTACAACTCCAAAAGCAAAAAAGGGATAAGTGTCAGTCACTTGACCGTCAGAAACCTGACTCCACCCTTGTGTAGCCAGTCGAGGTAAGAGAAATAACCCTTGTTCTGACATCGGACGGTCGGGAGAATATCGATTAATTTCTAACAGTATCAGCGCACCAATACTAAAGGCTACGATCGCCGCATGGGCAATGTGAGCAGTCAAAAATGTGCCTGATAAATTAGTTAGGCGCGCATTACCAGCCCACCAAGGATATTGGGCTTTGCGATCGCTTGCAGTTTCGATCATTATTTATTGTCCTCACTTTCAAATCGGTCTACTGAAAGTCGAGATAGCTTGTGAAAAAGCTTCTGTTACAAAACTTCAAATTAAGCGCTCAAAAATGAAAGAACGATCTTGACTTCCAAGCCAAATTCGGACGTGAAAAAGCGCTGCAAAGATGGGGATTCCCTCTTTACCAATTTCGATCGCTTCAACGGAGAAAACTGTTACGATGAGCCTGCCAAGTCATGCAACAACAGTTTCAAGCAGATGCGATCGCAGTGAATGGAAATTTTAATTATTTTCATCTTTCATTATTTCGGAACTTGCAAACTATTCGCAATCACGAGAATTATTTCGTAATATTTATATATATCCTTTAATTTCCTTTTGCTAAGATTTATTAGCGATCGCGCAAAATGAAGACTAGATCGCGCGAAACGAACGCTCTTTATCGTTAAAGTAGAAACTCTAACTCCTTTCGTTCCTATGGTTGCTCTATCTCCTAGCTTGCAAGCTAGACTCTCAACACCTCTTAAAATCGGCTCGTTTGAAGTTAATAGTCGAGTCTTACAATCACCGCTATCGGGTGTAACTGACTTAGTGTTTCGCCGTTTAGTGCGCCGCTATGCTCCAGAGTCAATGATGTACACCGAAATGGTGAATGCTACAGGGCTGCACTATGTCAAAGAGCTGCCTAAAATTATGGAGGTAGAACCGCAGGAAAAACCGATTAGCATTCAATTATTTGACTGTCGCCCTGACTTTTTGGCAGAAGCAGCCATCAAAGCTGTTGAAGAGGGGGCAGATACAGTCGATATTAATATGGGTTGTCCGGTCAATAAAATTACCAAAAATGGTGGTGGTTCTTCACTGTTGCGACAACCAGAAGTTGCGGAAGCGATCGTCCGTTCTGTGGTGCAAGCCGTCGATGTACCAGTGACGGTAAAAACTCGCATTGGTTGGACGGATAAAGAAATAACCATCCTAGACTTTGCCAAGCGGATGGAAGATGCAGGGGCGCAAATGATTACCGTTCACGGGCGTACCCGCGCCCAAGGCTACAACGGTGCGGCAAAGTGGGAATGGATTGCACGGGTAAAGGAAGTGCTGTCGATTCCTGTAATTGGCAATGGCGATATTTTTTCTGTAGCAGCAGCAGTGAAGTGTTTGGAACAGACAGGTGCAGATGGGGTGATGTGTTCGCGAGGGACGCTAGGCTATCCGTTTTTAGTTGGAGAAGTAGATTACTTTCTCAAGACAGGGCGAGAATTACCGTCTCCTACACCAGTCGAACTCTTGCAATGTGCTAGAGAACATCTTCAAGCACTGTGGGAATACAAGGGCGATCGCGGTGTGCGTCAAGCCCGCAAACATATGACCTGGTACGCTAAAGGTTTTAACGGTGCAGCTGAATTACGCGGTCAACTCAGCGTTATCGAGTCTGTGACTGAGGGGTTAGAACAACTCGATCGCGCGATCGAACAACTCGACCGTCAGTTATCAGTTGTCAGTTAACAGTGACTAGTGACTGGTGGCTAGTGGTAAGTGGGGTATGGGGTGTTGGGTGTTGGGTGTAGGTGTAGGGTATGGAGAGGGATTGTAAATTTCTTTCTCCCTCATCTGGGCGACTCTCCCTTGTCTCCCCCTTCTCCCTTGTCTCCCTTGTCCCTCCACTCCCAACTCCTATACGGGCAGGTTTAGAAACTCGCCCCTACCGACTCCCAATAAAACAAGGCAAGAGACAACTCGATCCCTTGCCAATTTGGATCGCGCCTAACTCTTGAGAGTTTGACGCTTAAAAAGTTTTGTCGATGAAATCTTTAGCTTTATCTTTAACATCTTCTTGAGCGTGCATTGTGGCTGCATCCTCTTGTTTTGCTTGTCCTTCCAACTTATCTTTGGGATCGCCTGTCAGCTCGCTCATCGCTTCTTGAACTTTGCCTTCAACGTTCTTAGCAACTGCTTCAACTCTTTTTTCGATGCTCATATCAATCTCCTACTAAAACTACTGGTAATGTCTGCTATAAGCAGGATGTAAAGTATTTATACGTATAGCTTGTGGGATGAACGAGAGATCTAACATCGCTCGTCAGTCAGATTTTCGAGGTGGCGATCGCCTATCTTAAGACCGATATCTGTGAGTCTTTAGAAAGATTTGAGTGTCAGTGCAAGAAAACAAAAAGCAGAACACTGAAGACTTACAGCTTTAAAATCACCTTTTTCAACTATGTAATTACTATTACCAGGCTGTACCAGCATTGTTAATCGATGCTAAATGTATAGCTAGAGACAGCAACAATATCAACTCTCGTTATAAGTCGTACAGCAAATTTTAGGTAATTAACTGTACTAATCGATAAAATTATTTTTTAACTCTAATAAGAACAACTAATAAATTGCCGATCTGAAGTTAATGAATACTCGATTTCAACCCTTCCAAACATAAAGAAATTATAAATTTATGGCTGTCAGCAACTAGGAATAGATAACTCTCTTCTTGTAAAACTATTTCAAAAACCGTTCTGCTGAAGCTACCGCTACTAAAAGGGTTCAGGATTAAATCTCTATGAAGATAATCGGATTTAGCATCTGACTTTTCCGTAATTAGTAGCTGATTTCTAGTCGAACAATCGTTTTTGCAGTCCGTGGAAGTTCCGTATTTCGTTAAATCGGCATTTTCACTGAATCGACTCGCAAATTTTTCTTAAAGTTCAGCTTGTTTTCAACTATTGCCCGTAAAAATACTGTGGTTCCAATAATGAATCTAATATATATTTTTTAAGGATTTTGAAAAACTTAAAAAAAATCTGAAAGTTTTTCGGCAGTTGTTGAGTATTGACGCGATATAAGAGTGCGATGATTTTATGTAAAATAGTCAATTTATTTGATAATAAAAATAATAAACATAGCTGACTTCACTAAGCTATAAAACAACAAAAAAAGTCTGGTTGTAAAATTTCAATTTTAAAGGAGCGAGTTTATGTATTTAATGATGGTGTTAGTTGCCGCATTTGCTTATACCTTGGGTGGCATGTATATGAAACTTTCCAAGGGACTATCTGAACTCGTGCCTAGTTTGCTAGTTTATTTCTTTTTAATTGCCGGGGCTAGTATTGAAGCCATAGCCATGAACGACTCTAGCTTAGGAGTCACCTATCTTTTCGTGGTTGGGCTAGAATTTATTTTGGCATTTTTAGTTGGAGCTTTGCTTTTTCGCGAAAGCTATTCTCATGGCAACCTATTTGGTGTATCTTTGATTGTTGCCGGAATTATTCTTTTGAGTGCAGGAGAATGCTAAGCAGATGCTTCAGCGATCGCTTCATCTAAATTAAGTACCATAAAAAATTTTGACAGGGCAGTAAAATTAAACGTGTTTTCCCGATCGCCACTACAGCCACCAGTCAAAGCGCGATCGTACCTAAACAACTTCAATCAAACTTTTAAAAGAGATCTATGGGTCGTTCATTGTTATTTCAAGACCTTAAACGTGCTATAAAAATCGGAATTTACGCCAAAAAAAATCATCTCTCAATCAGTCAGGGTATCGAACAGATAGCTCAGATGCAAGCCAGCGCTGCTCAATCCACGGTACGGGAAAGAGAAACCCAACTAACGGGAACGGCTTTGGGGAACGTAGCGATGCAGCTAGAGCGCTCTTACGTCTCGCCTCAGGGGGAGCGAGATGTCAAAATTGGCATTGTAGGCGCGGGATTAGCAGGTTTAGCTTGTGGCTACGAACTAAAACAGCAAGGCATCTCTGCCACAATTTACGAAGCGAGCGATCGCGTCGGCGGACGTTGCTATTCGCTCGGTAAAACATTCCCTGGAGCCGCGAAATTCCCTCATCAAGTCATCGAACGGGGTGGAGAACTCATCGACAGCCAAAACAAAACTATCCTGCGCTGGGCGCGACAATTCCAACTCACGCTGGAAGACGTGTCTCAGCAGCCAGGAGAATTTGCTTGCTATTTCAACGGAAAGCATTACACTGAATCGGCGATTTTAGAGGAATATCAAGCATTTATAGCTGAAATAAGACGTGATTTACAAGAAATATCCGCCATGCCAACTGTAGATTGCTTTACGTCGGCGGACGCACGGTTTGACAAAATCAATTTATTGGAATATCTAGAAAAACGCCAAGTAGGAGATACAATTAAGGCTGCGATGAATGCAGCCTATATGGCAGAATATGGGCTGGAGTTGGAAGAACAAAGCTGTCTGAATTTTTTGTTGGTGGTACGAGACATTGAAACATCACAAGCTTCTCCCTTTCAAATTTTTAGTGACGAGCGTTATCACATCGTTGAGGGTAACGAGCAAATCGTCCGAGGATTAAGCCAAGAACTCCAAGGACAGATTGAGTTGGGGATGAGACTGGTGAGGGTACGCAAGAATTCAACAAACCGCATAGAAGTCACTTTCGACAACGGCGATCGCACGATTGATGTCGCATACGATGCCGTAGTGTTAGCAATTCCTTTTGCATTACTGCGTCAAGTCGAACTAGACGCAAACTTAGAACTACCAGATTGGAAGCAAGAAGCAATTAATCAACTCGATCAAGCAACTCACGCCAAAATGATGCTGGGTTTTAACGGTCGTCCTTGGGCAGATCGTGGCAGTAGCGGTGCATCGTACTCTAATTTGTCCCACCATCAAACCACTTGGGAAACAAACCCGACTGGAGCAAGTGGCGATCGCGCCATATTAGTAGACTTTTCTAGTGGTAGAAGGGGAGCGACGCTCGATCCCAATCGCGTGCAAACAGAAGCGCACCTATTTTTGAAAGATTTGGAAAAAGTTTATCCAGGGGCGATCGCCCAAGCAACACGCGATCGCGCTGGCGATTTACTCGTACATCTAGAAAACTGGACTGCTAACCCCCTCGCCCAAGGTAGCTACTCCTGTTACAAGCCAGGGCAATTTACCACGATCTGCGGTAACGAAGGCAAGCCAGTTGACAACCTATTTTTTGCAGGGGAACACACAAATTCTTTCTATGAATGGCAAGGCTACATGGAAGGAGCAGCCCTATCTGGGATTAAAGCCGCTAGCGACATTTTGCAACATCTCAAGCTGACCATCTTGCGATGCTGAAAATTTCCATAGCTAAAGTTTGCTAGCTAAATTTTGCATAAACCAACAAACACTCTAACAGGCGGTGATACTACCGTTTTCGGGAAGAACAATTTTTTGTAAAGAAAGAGATTAGCCCTATGGAAAAGCGATTCGATTTTTACGGTCGGCATTTGCTGCTGAATTTTTCTGGTTGTGAAGCTGACATGGACGATCTAGAACAGATCGAACGCGATATGGTCAGAGCAGTTAGTGCAGTAGGAGCTACCATTGTGGCGCATCTCAAGCACAAATTTGAACCTTGCGGTGTTTCGGTTGTGTTAATGCTTTCCGAGTCTCACGCCAGCATTCACACATATCCAGAATACCGAGCTTGTTTCTTAGACATATTTACCTGTGGCGATTTAGATGTCGTACCCTTTGGTGAAGTATTAGAAACACTCTGGCGACCGAAATGGGTGTCCAAGCAATTGCACGAAAGATTCGATCCGGCGATCGTTCAAGCCTCGCAGTTGCCTTTAATGCTGAGAAAGTGAGGTAGAAATGGTAGTGACGCACAGCCGTGCGCCACTACCAAAATAGACATCAGGAATCCATCAAATATGAGCTTAGAATTTAGTAGCTGGCTGAGCGATCAGACAACCTCAGATGAAATTCGCCTGTTGCGGCGAGTCGGAGGTATGGAGGCTAAATCGACTCAGTTTCAAGCGATGGAATTTGCCAAAACAGCAGCTTACGGTGACGTGCTGGTGTTGGATGACACGATTCAATCGGCTGAAGTAGATGAGTATCTATATCATGAGGCGTTGGTACAGCCAGCAATGATGACTCATCCCGATCCGCAACGGGTGTTAATTATTGGTGGCGGGGAAGGTGCAACACCGCGAGAAGTTTTGAAGCACCCCAATGTCAAATCTTTGGTGATGGTGGATTTAGATCGGGAATTGGTAGAATTTTGCCAGCAAAAACTTCCTTCTTGGCATCAAGGTGCTTTTAGCGATTCGCGATTGGAATTGTTACATACTGATGGTCGCGCATATTTGGCGCAGCAAGAAGCTCAGTTTGATGTCATTATCCTCGATATTACTGATGCTTTAGAAGAGGGACCCGCGATCGCGCTTTATACCAAACAGTTTTATTCCCTTTGTCAGCAGCGACTCTCAGAGTCGGGGGTAATGGTAGTCCAAGGGTTTTCTCTTTCGCCTTTGAAGTGGACGGAACACGCTACAATTCGGCGGACTATTCATAGTGTTTTTCCTGTCGTCCGCAGCTATTCTATCTTTATTCCCTCTTTTGCTTGTACGTGGGGATTTATTATTGCAACTAATAATATTGACCCTGCTAATTTGAGTGGAAGTGCGATCGAGCAGAGGATAGGCGATCGCAATTTAGTAGATAAACTGAAAGCATACGATGCTGTGAGTCATACAGGTATGTTTGGCTTACCAAAAGATTTACGGCTTAAATTAGCACAGCCAGGAAATATTCTTGAGGATGATAAACCTCTAGTTTTTGAGTAGAAATAAATCGTTAGCTAACACTTTATGTTAGTAAGAATTTCATCATCGTAGATGAAAATATGCATAAATGCAGAAGTACTTGTAACGATCGCTACTCCGTTTTTCCAGGACTAACTGAGATATTTTTTATACTCGATTGGCAATTTGTGCAGAGATTTGCAGTAATTATTTTTTCTAACTAAAATTTAAGCAATTGTTTATGCAAAGAAGGGTAAAATTAAGCTTTTCTATATGGCACTTAGCGCGATCGCTGATGCATAATAACTACTTAAACCTATAGACAGCAGCTACGCAGTACTAATTCTCGACTGTTTTTTGCTTCAGACTTTTTGATTTTCGATTCAAACAAGGATTCATTTTAAAAAAGCTCAAGTTTGACTACACGATCGAACATTTTCTTTACAAATTGCAATTATTAGTAGTGCGATCGGCTTTAGATGAAATAGCATTGGTTGAATCGAGCTTGACGACTTTTTTCTAATCGAATTTAATGAAGAGACATCAGGTAGCTACTGAAGTTAAAATTTCCAAGTCAACAGCAAAAATTAAAAACTATGTACTTTTTTATGACTTTTTTCAGTTGATGCTAGAGGCTAGGGTTATGTTGCAATTTACTGGGAAGAGAAAATGAGTACTAGAAAAATATCGCTCTTGCAGTCAGTAGCAACCATTTTAGCTGTACAGTCTCGCTCATCTCGTCAGCAGCAAACTCAACCTCACTGCTCGCAAGTCGTGCAGAAGCGAGGTGAGATCGTTAAATTGCTTGCCAAATCCAGTCAACTATTGCTGCTAATGCCATCTTATGACGCTGCGTAAAAAGACATTAATCATTACTGGCATGACGCTATTCAGTCTATTTGTAGCGCTGTATAGCACTTCCAAAACAATTTTATTGGATGGGTTTATCCAAGTGGAAGAACAAGATGCCGATCGAAATGTCCGCCGCATCGTGCAAGCATACAATGATGAGCTGAACAAATTAAACATCATGAATGGCGACGAGGCAGAGTGGGACGGCACTTATACCGATATTGAAACTGGCAATCTTAAATATTTTCAAAACGCATTTAACTATGCTTCGCTCGTAAGATCGAATCTCGATCTAATTATGTATATCCGTCGCCGCGATCGACGCATAGTTTATAATGGCTTCATCACGCCTTATGCAAAACAGGCTTTACCAGTACCGAAAAGCCTACAAAAATACTTCCAACAACCAGAATTTCTACTACAGCCAGATAATGAAGAGCGACAGCAAATGGGGCTGTTGCAGCTACCTGAAGGACTGATGTTGATTGCCGTGCGGCAAATTTTAACCAGTGAAGGCAAAGGTCCCAATCGCGGCATTCTCGTCATGGGACGCTATCTGGATGTCAAGCAGCTAGCAGCAAAAACTCACTTCGATATTGCCTTAGAGCGATTAGACCATCCGCCCATACCCTTAGACTTTCAAAGAGCAGAGCAAACTTTAATTAAAAACGAGCAAGTCTTCGTGCGATCGCTAAATGAAAGTACGATTGCTGGCTACGCGATGCTGCGAAATATGGAAGGGAATCCGGCTGCAATCTTGCGCGTAAATTTACCAAGGCAGATCTACCAACGCGGACAACTCAGCGTTCGTTATCTGGTGTGGTTATTGTTGTTGGTTGGTTTGGTCTTTAGCGTCACGACTTTACTACTATTAGAAAAATTAGTCCTGTCGCGCATAGCGCGTTTAAGCAGCGATGTCAGCCGAATCGGTGCTAGTAGCGACCTGTGTTCCCGCGTTGAAATACCTGGTAACGACGAATTAGCCTGTCTAGCCAGTACGATTAATTGGATGCTAACTCAGCTGAACCAATCTCAAGCGGCACTACTGAAAAGTGAAGAACGCTATCGCGTATTCCTCGCCCAAAGCTCCGAAGGTATTTGGCGTTGTGAATTAGAGCGACCAGTAGCAATTCAAGCTGCTCTAGAGATCCAAGTCAATGACTTTTACCAACACGGCTATCTCGCAGAATGCAACGAAGTCTTAACACGTATGTTCGGTTACGCCAGTGTAGGTGAGATGCTAGGAGCGAGGATCGGTGAATTTTTACCCAAGTCCATTCCCGCTAATATAGAGTTTTTTCGCGCCTTCATCAGTTCTGGCTATCGCCTGGTAGATGCTGAATTGTGCGAGTTCGATCGCCACGGTAATCTCCACTACTTTCTCAACAATCTCATCGGTATTGTCGAAAATGGCTATCTAGTGCGAGTTTGGGGCGTACAACACGACATCACTGCCCGCAAACAAGCAGAAGAAGCCCTCGTCAGGGCAAAAATCGCTGAAGCTGCCAACTTAGAACTAACGCGAGAAATTAACGAGCGCAAGCGGATCGAACTTGCTCTCTCGCGTGAAAAAGAACTAGCACAAGTGACATTACACTCAATTGGCGATGCCGTCATTACCACAGATGCAGAGGGTTACGTTCAATCGCTCAATCCCGTAGCAGAAAAACTCACCCGTTGGGATGGCGAACAAGCTAGAGGACTACCCCTCGATTGTGTCTTCAAGATCGTCAATGAAATTACGCGGGAGACATTAGACAATCCCGTAGAGCGAGTTTTAGATGAAAGTCGGATTGTCAAATCCTCATACAACACCTTGTTAATCGGACGGGATGGGACGGAATTTGCAATCGATCACTCAGCTGCACCGATTTATGCTAGCGATCGCCAACTGATCGGTAGCATTTTAGTGTTTCGCGACATCACTCAAGCCAACACGATGGCGAGACAACTGGCATGGCAAGCCAGCCACGACCCCTTAACCGAACTCTACAACCGACGAGAATTTGAGAAACGCTTGGCAACCGCCGTCCACAGCGCCCAAAATGGCAGCATCCAGCACGTCCTCTGTTACCTCGATCTCGATCAATTCAAAATTATCAACGATACTTGCGGACATGCAGCCGGAGATATGCTGCTGCGTCATATTAGCAGCTTGCTACCGACTCAATTACGTAAAACCGATACTCTAGCCCGCTTAGGTGGAGATGAATTTGGCATCCTGCTCTATTCGTGTCCTTTAGAACAAGCGACTCAAATTGCTAACGTGCTGCGGCAGCAAATCAACGACTATCGCTTCGTTTGGCAAGACAAAACCTTTACCGTTGGTGTCAGCATTGGTCTAGTAGAAATTAATATTACCACTCCTAGTGTTGCTAGCGTCTTAAGTGCTGCTGATGCTGCTTGCTATGTTGCCAAAAACAAAGGGCGTAACCGCGTCCACATCTACCAACTTGACGACACCGAACTTGCCATTCAACAAGGAGAAATGCAATGGGTGACGCGCCTACCTCAAGCATTGGAAGACAACCGCTTTCGGCTATTCTATCAACCCATCGCCGCGATCGCTCCGACCAGCGTTGGTTCGCCGCATCACTGTGAAGTGTTGCTGCGGCTGGAGGATGAGACGGGAAAATTAGTCTCGCCGATGGCATTTATTCCTGCTGCCGAACGCTACCATCTGATGCACCGGATCGATCGCTGGGTGATTCAAACTTTGTTTCGTCACTTAATGCTGTCCTCAACTGCTCGTCTGCCTCATGTTTATGCAGTTAATTTATCTGGTGCAACGCTAAATGACGAACAGTTTATTTCTTTTGTTCAAGAGCAATTTGCTCTCACAGAGATTTGTCCCCAGTTAATTTGTTTTGAAGTTACGGAAACTGTAGCCATTACGAATTTAGCGAAAGCCGCAGCCGTGATGCGCCAACTCAAAGCGCTAGGCTGTAGTTTTGCCCTAGACGACTTTGGTAGCGGCATGTCTAGCTTTGCCTATCTGAAAAATTTACCTGTAGATTATTTAAAGATCGATGGGGTATTTGTACGGGAAATTGTCTCCGATCCGATCGCTGCTGAAATGGTAGCAGCGATCGCTAAAATTGCTAGCGTTATGGGTATTCAGACCATCGCTGAATTTGTTGAAGATGAGTTTATTTTGGACAAGCTGCGCCAATTAGGAGTTGATTACGCTCAAGGTTATGGCATTTCTCAACCGAAAGCGCTTACGCTCAATCGCCCTGTGACACGGCTGCATAGTCAGTTGGGGTATTGCAGTTAAATAATATCGAAGGCTCGAAATGGGATAGGGGTTGAACCGGATGTTGCGCCAACCACCGCTGAAAAGAGCGCCCACCTTGCTCGATATATGATTCAAGGACGTTCAAACAACTGCGACGATAGAAACCGCACAAAGGCTCCCCGCCTTTAGGATGGCGCGGAAGCAGAGCGATCGCCTCCTTCGGCATTTCTACCAGTTCGCGCGTCCAATCTTGCAACACTTCCAACCGCAAGCAAGGCAAATCGCACGCCAGTAACAGCACCCACTCCGTTTGTACGTGAATTAATCCTTGGGCAAAGCCTGTTAAAGGGCTATTGGTAATTGGTGAGTTGCTGGCGGCTAGTGACTGGTGACTAGAATTG
>NZ_PYCI01000026.1:0-57630 GCF_003015105.1 Chroococcidiopsis sp. CCALA 051
GGACAAGGGGGACAAGGGGGACAAGGGAGAAGAAATACAAATGACGAACGACCAATGACCAATAACGAATGACAAATGACGAATGACAAATGACAAATGACAAAGCTGTAATTTTGCTATCTGGGGGATTAGACTCATCAACGGTGCTGTACCAGGCACGGGCAGATGGCTATGATTGCTATGCGATTTCTTTTGATTATCAACAGCGACATCGCCGAGAATTAGAGGCAGCTAAGACGATCGCGCGATCGGCAGAAGTGGCAGACCATAAACTCATATCTTTCGATCTGCGGCAGTGGGGCGGTTCTGCTTTAACTGATAGCAGCATCAATTTACCCCAAGCGCGATCGCTCGACGAAATGGCGCAAAATATACCCGTTACCTACGTACCAGCCCGCAATACAATCTTTTTGAGTTTTGCCCTGGCTTATGCTGAAACTTTAAATGCCAGCCGCGTTTACATTGGCGTAAATGCCCTCGATTACTCCGGCTATCCCGATTGCCGTCCCGATTACATCCAAGCTATGCAAGAAGTATTTCGTCTAGGTACGAAACAAGGGCGGGAAGGAAACGCGATCGCAATTGTTGCTCCTCTCATTCAGCTGAAAAAAACCGAAATTATTCAACTGGGCGATCGATTGGGCGTACCTTGGGAAAAAACCTGGTCTTGCTACGCAGGCGACGAACTTGCCTGCGGTGTTTGTGACTCATGCCGTCTGCGTTTAGCTGCATTTGCTGCTCTAGGGCTGGAAGATCCTTTGCCTTATAGGAGGGAGTAGGGAGCAGTTATCAGTGACCAGTGAAGAATGGAGTGTGGGGTATAGGGTGTAGTGCGTGGTGCATGGTGAGTGGTGCTTGTTGTAATTTTGAATTTTGAATTTTGAATTTTGAATTGGTAACTGCTCCCTCAGCTCTCTTTCCCCTGCTCGCTGCTCTCTGCTCCTTGCAAAAGGTGAATCTTAATCTCGTCAAGGCGGGGTCCTTCAACAGAAACGATAGTAAATTCCAGGTTTTGATAATTTAAGGTTGTGCCGACGGCGGGGATTTCTTGTAGTTGATACAAAATAAATCCTCCCAAGGTCTGATAATCTTGTCTCAGAGGTAAATCTAAATTCAGTAACTTGTTGAGGTCTTCTAAGTTCATTTGTGCCTGTACCAAGTATGTTCTGTCGTCCAAACTCTGGATCAACAGCTCATCGGTGCTTTCTATCGCCCCTGCATCGCCAATAATCTCAGCAATTAAATCTTGTAACGTGACTAGTCCTACGGTTCCGCCAAACTCGTTGACAACTATAATCGTGGCTCGTTCCGCACGAATGGAATGTCTCAAGCTTTGCTGCATGACGGGCAGAAGTTCGCCCAATGAGGTGTGTTCCGGTACAAATTGGGCAGGACGCATCCAGGGATAAATTTCTGTTGATAGGGAAATTTTTCCTAGAGCGAGTGGTTCTGCTAGGTCTTTGAGGTGAATAATGCCCCGTACTTCGTCCAACGATTTACCAATAATGGGGTAGCGAGAGTGTCCCGTAGCTGCAACTGCTTGCAACAGAGTTTGCAACGTGGCGTTCATGGATAAAGCAATAATTTGCGGACGCTGTACCATGACTGCCCCAACTTTGACCGTACCGAATTCAAAAATATTATTCAGTAACGCTCGTTCTTCTGCCTCTAAGCCAGTCGATTCTCGCTCGGTAGAAATAATCAGCTGTAACTCTTCGGGAGTAACTGGTGGTCTCCAAGCTTGTCCCGTGTATCGAATACCCACTAAACGTAGTAGAAAGCGCGTGGATTGGTTGAGAATCCAGACAAAGGGCGTAAAAATGCGGGCGATCGCCTTGAGGGGTGAACCCAATAACCGCGCTAGTTGCTCGGAGTAGAGCAGCGCGACTGACTTGGGACACAATTCTCCCAGCACGATTTGCAAGTAGGCAACTAGAAAAAAAGCAACTGAAATGGAGATCGCATGGGTAATAAAAGCCCGCTCTCCCGCAGGTAGGGGTAACTGCTCTAACCAAGCAGCAACCAGTACGCCCATCGTACTCTCGCCAATCCAACCCAAGGCAAGACTGGAAAGAGTGATCCCGAGTTGGGTAGTAGAGAGGACGCGCTCGAGACTGCGTTGTAGCGATTGTACTGTCAGCGCTTGCCAGTCTCCCGCTTCTACCAACTGATAAATCCGCGATCGCCTCACGGAAACAAGGGAAAACTCAGCCGTGACAAAAAAAGCATTAATGGCAATCAACAACAGCACAGATAATAATCTGAGCCAAATATCTGCCCAATTCAGGGGAGGGAAAGCACTCATCTTTGGTGGAGGGAGCAGGGACGAGCTGGGAGCAGGGAGTAGGGAGTTGGAAAGTTTTGAATTTTGAATTTTGAATTTTGAATTTTGACTTCTCTCCTGTCCCCTTGTCCCGTTATTTACCTAACTACAGGAATATTTAACATTTGTAACTGCAATCGCTGTTCGGGATAATCGGTCAGATGTAAAGAAATTTTCTGTACGTTGTCGAGCAGAGCAGTGGAGATACTGAGCGTGCTGGCAACAGTTTTGCCGTTAGCTGGTAATTCTTCAGGAAAGCCTTCCGTGTTGGCGCTGAGTGTCTGTCCTCGTTCGTTGGTTACATCTAAAAAGCTAGATAGAAACCTGATGGTTCTATCTCCTTCGTTTTTAAAGTTCATCTTCAACTGTAATGCCCCGCCAGAAAATCGTGCAGATGCAATTTCTAAGGACACTCCTTCGGTTTTAGAAATCATTGGAAATCCAGGCTGAGGGGACTCGCTCTCAGCCACCAACTTTGATTTTGTAGACGATCGCTTGTCGTTCTGCGGATTTTCAATTAACGGCTTCTCCGGCTTGGCTTTTTTTCCTTTGCCGTCAATTCTAGCTTTTACGGCAGCTAAGACATCGGCTTCTTTGAGCATCACCACGCCTTGCTGCTGTTGAGACTTATTTTTGCGAAATCCAATTTTCCCGGCGGGACGAGAATCGGGTTGATTTACGCCTTCAATCGCTTCATGTCCGATCGCATATCCCCAGATTGCACTTATATAACCCCCGATCAACATCAGAAGCAACAAGATCAACGTCAGGGCGACGGTTGAATTGACTTTTCTTAATGATGCTCGCTTAATCCAGAGCATTGACTCCTTACACCAGTTGTTTGCTAACGAATGAGCTAGTTATATCATTGCGGTTATGTAAATTATGTACTATTTGTCTTGTGGCGATATTAAGTATTGAGACTAAACAATTTGCCTTGACAATCTAAGTTACAATATAAACTCCGCCAGGGTTGGCCGAGCGGTTGAGGCAGCGAACTCATAATTCGCCTTAGGCAGGTTCAACTCCTGCACCCTGGATTTCTAAGAGTCAATACTCAGCAAAAATTACCAAGCAGAAATTACCAGACTGGCTACTGGTAATGAGCGGCGATCGCTACAGAATCTATGATTGCTTGTGGGAATTTAGAGCGCTCCCCTATTCCCGACTCAATACTTCTCGGTTATGATTGCACAGCCTTTGGAAAATCCCCCTTAATCCCCCTTGACAAGAGGGAAATGAAGCTGTCTTTAGCCTCCCTTAAAAAGGGAGGTTGGAGGGATCGAATTCTAACCAAGAAGTATTGATTCCCGACTGGCAAATTACTTTGGATTACTAGACTTCTTAGACTCCAAAACTGAAGTTCTGTATGGATTGGGCAGATCTCGCGTGCGGATGACCGGATCGCTAGAGACTTGCTGCTCTAGTGCAGTGCGGTACAGGTCATCAGTCCGTTTCGCATCTCGATTAATCTCGTTGTCGGGAAATCCGTTTGTTCCCAACAGCCAATCAAATTGTCGTCCGAAAGAACGATTTTGGAAGAAATCACGACCGCTAGTGAACATCGCTTGCTCAAAGCGATCGGCAAGAGTACGGTTGCTTGGTTGGGCGCTCGCGCTAGCCTGAAATCCAGCGACAGCAGCGATCGCGAGTAGAATACCACTGAAGCGGTTGAACTTGATGGGCATAGAATGTCCTCTATACTGTTGCAATTTTGACTTATACTGAACTGTTGCATCAGTCTTAGCCTATTCTTCCCCGTTTTATCAATTAGCGATCGGTTATCAGTTATTAGTAGAGACTGACTAGTGGCTGGTGACTAGTGACTAGAATTGCTCGCTCAGCTCTCTTCTCCCCCCTGCTTCCTATTCCCTGCTCCCTGCTCCCTCAAATTATGACAACCGATTTAACTGCACTACGCCAAGAACTACTCGATCTACTTTGTCAACTTGCCTACAAAGAGGGTGATTTTGTCCTGTCTTCTGGTCAACGCAGTTCTTATTACATTAATGGCAAATTAGTTACGTTACACCCTCAAGGTGCTTTGGCGATCGGTCGTTTGTTATTATCTCTGCTACCACCAGACACGCAAGCAGTGGCAGGATTGACACTGGGAGCCGATCCCATTGTTAGTGCCGTGAGTGTGGTTTCTGCGATTGAAAATCGTCCCATTCCAGCTTTGATTATTCGTAAAGAAACTAAAGGACATGGTACGAGAGCGTATATTGAAGGTCCAGTATTACCAGATGGTGCTTTGGTTGTGGTTCTAGAAGATGTTGTCACGACTGGACAATCGGCAATGAAAGCAGTTGAAAGATTGCGAGAGGCGGGGTATAAAGTTGAGGAAGTTATATCGTTGGTAGATAGAAAGCAAGGTGGTGCTGAGTTATATGCAGCGAAAGGATTGAAGTTTCGGACATTATTTTCCATTGAGGAGCTTCAAGCACGATATCAGCAAATGAATTCTTAAAATTGCTGAAATATTGTAAGTTCAAGCTGAAAATATTAGCCCGAACGTGCCTCTTTCATACAGAATAAATAAACCTAAGCCAATCAATATGAAAGGAACTATCGGTTGACCGTAGCGACTTAAAATATTGGCAATGGTGGGGTGGCAAGTTAATAAATAGGCGATCGCACACCAAACTCCTACCATCAGAAAAAATACAGCAAGAATTATACTTAAACTAGCAAGTTGACTACCAGCAAATAACGGAATATAGATACTAATATTATCGCCACCATTAGCAACTGTTACTGCTGCAACTTTATAAGTATGAGGGTTCAGAAGACTTAAAAGGAAAGAAAATGTGGGATTACGATAACTAGAATTTTCAAAGCTGGTTACTGTTTGTACTTGTACGGTTTCTATTTTGCGATTTACTAATTGCTTAAACCCAATTATTATTGGCAAGAGTCCTAGTAAACCAATCCATTCTCGCGGTACAATTAAACCACCAAAGAAACCTGGTAAGCTAGCCAAAACAATAGTTGTAAAACCTAGATACTGACCGATAACGATATGCCGACGACGAAAATTAGCATTTATTTGAGAGAAAAAGAGTAGCAAGACAATAATATCATCAATATTTGTAGCAATAAAGGCGATTAAACCTTCTGCAAAAGCAATGCCAATTCTACTCATTACCAGTCAAATTCGTTTAATTTAAAACAGGCAGATGTCAGCATATAAAATTGATATAATATGACTATTTTGAGTTCATCTGTATTCTGAAATTTGTATTTTTCCTTGAAATTAAGTCGTTTTAATGGCTCTAAGAAACTCTATATTTAGCTCTAACTTGTCTCCTAACCAAAGGGCATGGTTTGTATGGTCGGCAACATCGTTACCTGTTGTTGGATGGACTAAAATATCTAATCCTTGACGATGCAACATTAACCAGAAAACAATCGCACCAAATTGTTCTGGTAAAAAGGCAACTTGATACATAGGTTTGGGATGGGGACCAATCGGATTGTCATGCCAGCGCCCAAGCCTCACGTCGAATTTTGTATTCAATTCTTCACGTACACGCGCTGCTACTTCGCGACTTTGGCGATCGTAATAGACATGAGCGTGAAAATCTGCTATCTCCTTTGTATCTTCTAGCATCGCTTTTCGCTCCACTCATACTTAATACTAGTTTGACAAATCAAGAACTGGGATCGCTCAAAGATCGCAACAGCAAATCAGAGCATAAACTCAGAGATGAGATTCATCAACCCAATGCTGAGCGCGGTTAACAGCTTTAAGCCAAGTGTGAAAATTTTCTTGTGCTTGAATTGCCCCCGTTCCTGGCTCAAAAATTCGGTCGATTTTCCGACTGCGACACAATTTTTGATAATCAGTCCAATAACCGATCGCCAATCCAGCACCAAAGGCTGCACCTTGAGCCGTTGCTTCTAAAACAACTGGACGCTCGATCGGAATTCCGAGTGCATCGGCTTGGAACTGCATTAAAAAGTCATTTTGACAAGCACCTCCATCAACTTTCAAGACTTCAATCGCTTTGCTAGAATCTCGATTCATCGCCTCGATCGCCTCTTTTACCTGATAAGCGATCGCTTCTAAAACGGCTCTCACCATGTGTTCGCGCTGTACGCCGCCTGTAATTCCCAGAAAAGCACCCCTAGCGCTCATATCCCACCGAGGCGCACCCAATCCACTTAATGCTGGGACGAAGTAAACACCGTTATTATCTGTAACTTGACGCGCCAGGTGTTCGGTTTCGGCAGCTGAATCGATCAGCTTCAAGCCATCTCGCAACCACTGAATGCAAGCACCTGTGGTAAACATAGCTGCTTCTAAAGCGTAACTCGTCGCCGTTTTTCCGTTTGCTAAAACTTGCGTCCAGGCAACAGTTGACAATAACTGGTGATGCGATCGCGTCAGTTCTTCACCTGTATGGGCGATTAAAAAACATCCCGTCCCATACGTACATTTCACCATACCAGGGCGATCGCACCCGTGGGCAAATAGCGCCGCCTGTTGATCGCCAAATACCGCTGCGATCGGAATTGCTTCCCCCAGTAGTTGCGGATCGGTTTCGCCAAACATGCCCAAACTAGGCTGAATTTGCGGCATGATGCGATCGGGAATCTGAAATAAATCGAGGAGTTGCGAGTCCCAATTTCCCTGCGCTAAATTCATCAACATCGTGCGGCTGGCATTACTATGGTCAGTAGCATGAACCTTGCCACCCGTTAATTTCCATAAGATCCAAGTGTCGATCGTCCCAGCCAGAATATTATCTAGATTTATATTTATATTTTTATCCCGTACCCAATCGAGCAACCACGCGAATTTAGTTGCCGAAAAGTAGGCATCGACAATCAATCCAGTCCGTGCTTGAATTGTCTTTGCTTGTCCTTTTGCTTGTAATTGCCGACACATAGACGCGGTACGCCGATCTTGCCAGACAATTGCTTTATGCAAGGGTTTACCTGTTGTCTTATCCCACAACAAACAGGTTTCTCGCTGTACTGACAAACCAATTGCCGCGATCGCATTTGCTGAAATACCTGTATGTTTGAGAATTTGTTGTATACAAGTGTAAGTATCTTGCCAAATCTCTTCAGGATCGTGTTCTAAATAGCCAGGTTGAGGATAATATTGCCTCAGTTCTTTATAGGCTTGACCAGCGATCGCACCTTCAGCATCGAACAAAATTGCTCGATTCCCTGTCGTGCCTAGATCTAATCCCAAAATGTATTGCATCGTTATCAGTTATCGTAGGGGCAGGTTTAGCAACAGATTTACGGTTTGTCACGCTCGATCTTTGCCCAAAACCCGCCCGTACATCAATTGTCAAATGACAAATTCTAATTTATGAATTATTTTGTCACTTTTTGGCATGACATGCAGCGATCTTGACAAAATACGAGTATCAGTTATCAGTGTAGAGACGTTACATGTAACGTCTGTACAAAGTTATCAGTTATCAGTTGTTACACACCACTCAACTACCAACTACCAACTACCAACTACCACTCTGCCATGAACCTCAGAGCAATTATATTTTCATCTGTAGTAACTGCTGCGATCGGAGCAGTCATTGGTTTAGCTGCGGCGAGAATTGGTCAACGTGACTTTAATCAGTTGAGATTTGAGGGGAAACATTATGAAGGAATGCAAAATAGATATGTTTTGGTTGGTGCTAGTGTAGGTTTAGCTGTCGGGTTCGGACAAGAGTGCGTCCGCCAACTCAAGGCAGAAAGAGATCGAGAGACAGAGTAAGCCAAAAGTCAAAAGCCGAAAGTCAAAAATGTCTAAGGCTGATAATGGCAAGCGTTTCGATCGCGTTGAATCATACAAGTTATGGCAAGGTGTGGAAAGATCGAGACGTTACAGCAGATTGTAACTTTTGTCTAAAAAGTTTTTTCCTTCTGCCCTCTGCCTTCGTTATAAATATGAGATAGCTTAGTAAGATCGATCTCGATCTCAAAGCGCGATCGCATCGAGAGTTTCATAATTTTGACTTTTAACTTTTAACTTTTGACTTGCTGAAGTATGCCACCTAAACTAAAATTTAGCTTAATCGGCTTGCTGGCAATTGGTACAGCAGCAACGTTCGCTACATCCTACTCGTACTTGGGGATGGCTGGGATCGCTGTATTCTTGTTAGCTTATTTGTCCAAAGGCATGAGAAAACACGGTTAAAGCTGGCAGGTGATTAACCGATTGAAAAAATAGTTGGTCATTTTCGCGCCGAAAGGAGAATTCCACCAGCGGGAGGGATGGCAACCAATGGGTGCTGTGAGGGTATAGTCTAGATCGTCGCATTTGAGCCATTTACGATTCGATCGCCAGCCCACGCGATCGCCAAAAGACTCGATAATTTGATAATCTTGGTTGATTGTGGTTTCTATAGAGCCGCCAATACTTTGATAAATTTGTGTTTGGATACTAAAGCCAAAGCGACCGTTACTATATTTACGCCACAGATTATCGATGACTTGTAGTTCGTTACAGGGAAAACTTCTAATTTGTTCCGGGGTAATGGATTCTAGTTCTAACTCTCCCGTCACAGCTTGAATGAGGCGAATCGTTTCCCAGTCCGCTGCATGGAAATTTCCAGCAGATAGCAATTCTTGCAGCTTTTTGTAGCGGTAGACATCAGCCACTAGCAGAAAATTGTCTTCCGACCGAGCTAGGCGAGCGCTCAAATTTGATAGCATTTGAGTCATCTGCTGGAGTTGTGCTTCCATTATTGCTAAACGGGCGATCGCTTCCGATTCTTTAATTTCACTAGACATGGAAAACCTCACAATTAGGTTGTCATTTGTCATTTGTCATTTGTCATTGGGATACAACTAGTGACGAATGACAGTTGTGATGAACCATTCAGGGTTGCTAGGGCAGTCAGCTGGGTTTTCTATATCTTTCTATAGATCGGCAAAAATTTAAAGCTAAAAGTGATGGTTTATAAATAAATTTAATTACCAAGCACTGGTAACACTTTCTCGCCAAAAACCTGAATAAATTGTTGCTGTTCGCGGTTGACGTTGTGTAGCAGCAATTCATCAAATCCCAACTCTACATCTTGCTGCAACCATTCTATATGTTGCTGCGGGTCGGCAGAGATGCGGACGTGTTCGTTCATTTCTTCCGGTTTGACAAACTCTCCGGCTGCATCAAATTGCTGGGGCGATCGCAGTTCGGTCATGAGAATATTTTTGAAAATATTATTACGCCACTGTTGATGGGCTTTTTGCCTTGCTATATCTTCATTGCGATCGTATGATAGTTGAACTTTCAATAGCATGGGCTTGCCTGCTCCACCACCCCGACGAAAAGCATCGACAACTTGCTTGAGTTTCTCTGGCGGACGAGAGATTGTAATTAACCCATCTGCCCAACTTCCCAGCCACTCAGCAGTTTGAGCCGTGACAGCAGCACCGATAATTAAGGGTGGGGTTTCGGGACGCGAATAAAGTTTTGCCTCCTCAACGCAGACTAAACCTTTATGAGTCACGGTGTCTCCGCGCCACAAAGCACGCATAATATCGACGCATTCTTTCAAGCGAGTATTGCGATCGCTTTTACACAACCACTTATCGCCTGTAATAGCCTCATTGAGCGCTTGACCGCTACCTACAGTTATCCAAAAACGTTGAGGAAACATTTCCGCCAAAGTAGCCGCCGCCTGAGCGATAATTGCCGGATGGTATCGCTGCCCTGGAGCGCAGACCACGCGATAATTCAATCCGGGAGTCGCTTGCATCGCTGCACCCAACCAAGACCAAGCAAAACCGCTTTGACCCTGCTGTTCGCTCCAGGGGTGAAAGTGATCGGAGGAAAGAGCATGAGTGAAGCCTGCTTGTTGAGCCATTTGCACGTATTGCAACAATTCACTGGGCTTGAATTGTTCGTGGGAAGAGTGATAGCCGATTTTTGTCATTTCGGGAGTAGGAGCTTCGAGTAGATGAATCCGATCGCAATTTAGCGCCAGTGAGATTTCTTGTACTCCCCCCCTGGTTAAAACTTGGAGATATATTTACTGCGAGCGCAAAGCTTGTACGGGGTCGAGTTGGCTAGCGCGAAGTGCTGGGGGAAATCCGGCTCCCACACCGACTACCAAGGCGGAACCCAAAGCCAGTGCAGCGATTCTGCCTTCAAATTCATAGGGTAAATCGAACGCATCGGCAACGTTGAGCGCAACAACATGCACGACTACTAAAGCTACCGTACCGCTTGCTAGACTGAGCAATGCTGCCTCTAAAACGAATTGGAGCGCGATTTCGCGTTGGGTAGCTCCTACGGCTCGACGAATGCCAATTTCAGACGTGCGTTCGGTCACGGAAGCAATTGTAATATTAGCAATGCCCACACCTCCTACCAATAGGGCGATCGCTCCCACTACCATCAGCCCTCGCGTTGCCAGTTCCAGAGTTTGTTGCTGCTGGATTAGGTCGTCTACATTATTCCAAGCCCAAAAACTGAAACCAGGATAGCGTTGTTCTAATGTCAATCCTTCTAAACCCAACTTCACTGGGCGTTTTTGAGCGTTGCCTTGACTATCTCGCACCCAAACAAACGGTTCAGAATCATCATCGTCGTCGCGTTGCACGATTTCAGTCGGTAAGACGATGACATTTTGCCGCTGTTGGAGCAAGATTTCGACATTGACGCGGCTGCCTGGAATCAGCGTACGAGTGGGAGTATCCAACAGGACGATCGATGGGACGGCTGGCCGATCTGAGCTACTCGATTGATTCGATTGCTTGGAACCGCCGCCTGAGCTTTGTTCCTCTTCCTCCTCCCCAATTGCTTGCGGATACAGGCTTTGAATTCGACCTGTAAATGTCTGGCGATCGGGACTGATAACGCTAACGCGAGCCAATTGGTGAGGACGGACTTGAGTTGCGTTCAGGGTGGAAAGCTGAAGTTTTACCAACACTTGCCTCGGATCGCCAATTGTGAGTAAATTTGTGCGGAATTCAACCCCGTCGCCGTTTTTCACGTTGACTCCCAACACAACACCGTCAATCGGTGCAGTCACGATCGAGTCTCGCACTTCTTGCTGAATGCGTTTGCGTTCTAGTTGGAATGCTTCTAGTTCCAAAGCAGCCGTCCGTGCATCTGCTTGGGCATCGCGCAAAGTAGCCCGTGTCTCGCGGAGTTTATCTTGTTGCTCGTAGACTTGTTCTCGTGCGATCGCCCCCTCTCTCGCTCCAGCCACCAAAGGACGCAGTTTTATTTCATCGGCAGCAATTTGTTCTTTCGCTTCCACAATTTCCTGTTGATGGCGCTGTAAAATCCGTCGCTGTTGCTGAATTTTGACTTCCTGATTAGCGAGGGCAGTTTCTCGTTCTGGGTAGCGCAGAGTAATTAGCGTCTGTCCAGCCTTGATGCGATTGCCAGGTTGTAAACTCGATCTACCGCTCCCTCTGTTGGGGAAGTCAGGATTCGCTGGTCGCGCAGTTCTACTACACCGCTTTCACTGATGGTAGATTCTACAGTTCCGCGCTTAACTTCAGACAGGCGGACTGCTACGGGTTCCTCGCGATTCAGGATGAGATTGGATTGCCAAGCGCCCACTCCGACAACTGTTAGTATGGCTTGCTGGCGCAGCCATACTAACAGTTGTGATGAAAGAATTTTTCTAGTTTAGGATTGTTGCCAAACATGGCTCCCTCCTGTTTTGCTAGAACGGACAATGCGAGCTGGATTGCCAGCTGCGATCGCATAGGCAGGGACTTCAAAATCGATGACTGCACCCGCACCCACGATCGCACCGTCGCCAATGCAAGCTCCCCGCAACAAAACTGCTCGCGTCCCAATCCAAGCATCGTTGCCAATTTCAATGCTGGTGGGTGGTACAGCTGCATCACCTTCAGTCATCAGAGCGGGCGCAGCAGCGAAAGTATCTGCTATGACCACTTCGCGGGAAATCAGCGTGAAATTGCCAATCGTGACGCGATTATTAGTAGCAATAATTGCTCCGGCGATCGTGCAGTAATCGCCTATCTCCACCTCGCCACAGGGTCCGAGATCGAAGAAAGAATCAATATAAATACCTGTATCGCTGCCGACACACAGACCGCAAGGGCGCTGACTGCGATAGTGCAGAAATACATAAAGGTCGTGGGTAAATAAGAACAGTAGTAAAGGCGCAACTAACGCTACAGTACTCAGCGTTAATCTCCAGCGCAGTTTCATAAGTTGGTTTGGTTATTTGCATGAATGGCAACTGCATCTGAATGTTTTCCAGGCGGAACTTTTAACATATAGCCAATGCCGCGCACAGTCCGAATTAAACCATGTGGATCGCGGTCTAGCTTGTTTCGCAAATTGCTAATGTAAACTTCGATTACCGTTGTGTCACCGTAATAGTCATAGCCCCACACGCGATCGAGAATTGTTTGCCGCTCTAAAACGCGATCGGGGTGCTGCATTAGCAGGTGTAACAGGTTAAACTCTTTACGAGTCAGTTCGACAGGTACGTCAGCACGCCATACCTCTCTTGTATCTGGATTCAGGGCGATCGCTCCTGCGGTTAGTATATTGCTCGTTGGCGTTAAATGTCGCCGTAATGCAGCACGAATGCGGGCAAGCAATTCGGAAAAATGAAAGGGTTTAGTGAGATAATCGTCAGCTCCCAATTCTAAGCCTTTGATCTTGTCTGCTAAGTCGTCCCGCACCGTTAGCAGAATAATCAATACATCACTCTGCCGACGGATTTGACGACAGACATTAAAGCCATCTAGATCGGGCAAGTTTCCATCTAAGATGACAAGCTGTGGCGACCATGCGCTAGCTACATCAATTGCTGCATAGCCACGTTGAACCGATCGCACTTCAAACCCTTCGTAGCGCAAACCTAGTTCGATCGAGTCAATAATTGATTGTTCGTCGTCTACAACCAAGACTCGAATCGCTTGGTTGCTACCATCTCCCCGTTCCGGCTGGAAATGCTTTGGTTTTAGATTGTTCGATGCACCTGAGTTATTCATCATCTGAGTAGATAGATCTAGATTCCGATTGATGCAACTCGCCTGCGGTCATTTTTCTAATTTACCTGAAACCAACGATAACCGTAGCCAGAGATTTCGATGGAGTTAGAATGACAATCCATCTGTTCGTAGGGGCGATCGCTAAATACATCCAATAGATGCGGGTATTCTGCCGATTTCAAGCTAACACTACATGATTGTGCTGATAGATTATGAACGGCAATAACTGTATTTCCATTTTGCTGAGAACTGTGAGCAAATACGCTTGGTTCATTTGTGGCGACGATTTTCCACTTACCAGAACCGAATTCTGGATATTGTTTGCGGGTGCGGATCGCTCGTTCCATCCAGCTAAGAATTGAATTAGGGTCGCGCTGTTGGGAAGTCACGTTGAGTTTCTGGTAGCCATATTCTCCTCGGTCGATCGCCGGACGCGCTAATTTGTCTGCTGGTGCAGACGAGAACCCACCATTTGCTTTACTTGACCATTGCATTACCGTGCGAACGCTGCCGCGACCTTCTAAAGAGAGATCGTCACCCATGCCAATTTCTTCGCCATAACGCAGCATTGGCGTACCAGGTAGAGTTAATAACAGACTGTAGACTAGTTCTACCTGCTGGCGATCGCCCTCTAGCATGGGTGGTAGCCTGCGCCGAACTCCGCGCCCCCACATCTGCATATTTTCTTCAGGAGCAAAAGCTTGAAAGATTTCCTGAATTTCAGATTCTTGCAGGCGATCGAGCGTTAATTCGTCATGGTGGCGAACGAAGTTGAGCCACTGACAGTTATGGTGAGCGTCGGGTAATATCTTCAGTCCCTCAACCAGAGTCGCCGCATCTTGCCGCGCCAGCGCCAAAAACATATGCTGGTTTAACAGGAAACTGAATAGCATCTGCATTTTGTCGCCATTGCCAAAATAAACCCCAATTTGGTCGGCATCGACATTAGCTTCAGCAAGTAAAATAGCATCAGCTCGCCGCGAGACAAGAAACTCTCGCATTCCAATCAAGAAACCTTCCAAATCTTCCGGCTTTGCGTCTGGAATGCCAATTCCTTGAATTAAAAAAGGTGCAGCATCAATCCGAAAGCCAGAGACTCCTAATTCCAACCAGAAGCCCATAATTTTACAAATTTCTTCCCTCACGGCTGGGTTGGCGATATTTAAATCTGGCTGTTCTTTGTAAAAGTGGTGTAAGTAATACGCTCCTGCTTTATCGTCGTAATCCCAAAGGCTATCTTCCACATCGGGAAAAGCAATTTGCTTGGGGTCAGCTGGCGGCGGATTATCCGACCATACGTAGTAGTTGCGGTATTTAGAGTTGCGATCGCTCCTAGCCTCTTGAAACCAAGGATGCGCGATCGATGTATGGTTGACGACAAGATCGACTATAACTCTAATTCCCCGTTCCCGCGCCTTGTGCATGAATTCGACAAAATCGCCCAACGTCCCCAACCGGGGATCGACACCGTAATAATCCATTACGTCATAACCGTTATCGCGGTTGGGCGAGGGATAAAATGGTAACAACCACAAACAAGTGATTCCCAGCCCTGCAAGATAATCTAGTTTTTGGGTCAGTCCTGGAAAATCGCCTACTCCATCGCCGTCCGAGTCCATAAATGTCTCGACATCGAGAGAATAGACAATCGCGTTTTTGTACCAAAGATTTTGCATGGTAATGGGTAATGGGTAACTTTGTAGAGACGTTACTTTGTAGAGACGTTACATGTAACGTCTCTACACTGGTCGCCGATCGCTGTTAATCGTCCTCATTGCCTTGGAGTCTGGCAATGCGATCGCTGGTGGCTGGGTGGGTACTTAAAAAAGCTGGTACTGAGGATTGGTTGCGTAATTTTTCTAGAAAGGCAATCATTTGATTTCGATCGTAGCCAGCTCGCTGCATATTCTCAAATCCCAGCCGATCTGCTTCAAATTCTGCTTGACGGCTGCGCGGACGGCGCACGCCGAGTTCAACTCCCAAGGCTATGACTTTGTTGCGATCGACTCCTGCTGCATTTGCTAACCCTTGAGCGATCGCAGTTTGTCGCATTTGCTCTACTGTATGACGCGCTGCAATATGTCCGATTTCGTGTGCCAATACGCCAGCGAGTTGCGCTTCGTTGTCTACAGCTTCTAGTAAGCCTGTGGTTACGTAAACAAAACCCCCAGCGGTGGCAAAAGCATTGATGCTTTTATCCTTTACCACTTGAAAGGTATAGGGAATATCGGGACGAGAGCTAGTTTGAGCTAATTTTTGACCGATGCGATTGACTTTATCGTTTAAGGCGCGATCGCGCACGGGTTGAAATTGAGTGCTAAGGAGTTGTTGGTTAATTTGCTTGCCTAACTCTACTTCATCTCGGTCAGAAATCCTGTAGAGTTGGACGACTTGCGCTCCTTGCTGGAATAATTCTGCCCACGGAACCGACAAAGCTACTTCGGGGCTACCTGCACTTATACTTAATGCAGCCATCGAACCAAGTACTGGATAATACCAAGTACGGCAAGTACGGCGAGCGAATTTAGAAATTGCAATCATGCGTGAATTGGGAGAAACAGCCACCGTACCAAACCTCCAAGCAACTTATCACTAACGATCGCCTCTTTGTCACTATTTGTAGATTTTGTGGTTTTCTTGTCTGCGTGTCATCCTACTACTTATAGAGTTTTAAGCGCGTGGTGCGCTCAGGCATGGTGCGCTCAGGCGTGGTGAGAAAGCTACAACCCTCTCACTAACTACCAACTACCAACTACCCATGAACGCTTTATTTATTTCTCTTAGCTTAAATGCTCTGGCTTTAACGTTAGCAATATTATTTGTCGCTAAAAAAGGAGGCGTTTCTTATTTACGAACGAAACTTTCAAGGTTTGCTCGAAACCGCGATCGCCTTCGTCTTCAAGTTGCCAATCCGGTCTATTACTTGCAAAGAGTTAGCCAGTTTCAACTTGCACCAATATCCAATTCAGACATCGTATTTTTGGGAGATAGTATTACTGATGAATGCGAATGGTCTGAGTTGTTAGAAAATCCTCATGTTAAAAATCGCGGCATCTCTGGCGATACTACTATGGGAGTGTTAAATCGTCTTGAGGACATTGTGAGTTCTCAGCCAGCCAAAATTTTCATAATGATTGGAATTAACAATTTTATTCATTACCAGCAATCGGCAGTAGAAATTTTGGTGGATTATCAAAAGATAATCGTTGAGATATGCGATCGCAGTCCTCAGACTGAAATCTTCATTCAAAGTGTTTTGCCAATCAATCGGGCTAAATCTGGTTTGCATGTCAGCGATCGCGAGCTCTTACACTTAAATTCTGCTCTCCAAAAACTAGCAACAGAATATTCACTCACCTATATCGATTTATATTCTTATCTCTCAGACGAACAGCATCAACTAAAGGAATGTTACACGCTAGATGGAGTGCATTTAAACGGTCAGGCTTACTCGATTTGGAAGCATGTTATAGAAAAATATATGTAACAGATAAACTAATTGTAAATATGCTACCTTCACCTAAACTTCAGATCGAGTCCAACTACCTACTTCTGCATCAGTTAAAGGTTTCTCCAATTTGGCATACTCAGCTTGGGCTGCACGTAACAAGTGTTTCATCTGCACGGATTCCCTTGTTCATCCTCCTACTAGCTCATTAAGAGAAAACTAAGATAAGGTTACTTTACGATTTTGAGAAGTTAGCGAAATAGTACAGATATGGATTTCGATCGCGCAAAGACGCAAAGTCGCCAAGGTTGCTTTGCGTCTTTGCGTCTTTGCGTGAGATTTATCCGGTCGCCTCTTCTTGTTTCTGCAATCCCATCCGCCAGCGCAGAATTGAAGCCGCAGCAACCATCAGTAGACTCCAAACCAAAGGCAACCACAGCATTGCCAAGTTACCCGTATACCAGTGGAAATCTAGTCCTTCCCCTAACCAGTAAATGCCAAATCCCATCAACAACATGGCGGCAAAAAATTTCATTAGCTTCACGGGAATTTGAGTTAGGGGATGGCGCAGCAGAAAAGCAAATCCCAGCAATCCCAATCCCGCAGTTCCCGCTCCTGCGATCGCATCTAACCATTTTCCTGCCGCTACGCCTAGCGCCACAATCGCCATCGCAACTTCCAAAGTTTCTAGCAGCGCACTCTTAAAAGTTGTGACGATCGCCAACCAATTCCAACCCGAAGATACTTCTGTCTGTAGTTGTTGCTTTAACTGTTCGTCTTCGTCATCTTTTGGTTTGAGAATGCCACCATAATATCGCACCACCGATCGCGTCCATTTTTGTCCAAAGGCGATTAAAAATCCTCCTGCGACAATTTTGAGCAAATCGAGAGGAATGAGCGTCAGACTTCTGCCTAAAACGAGGGAGGCGATCGCTGTTAGACTAATTCCGCCAATTGTACCCAGCAGCGCATTATGCCAACCTGCCACCCTACCAACAACGATCGCGACTCCCAAAATTTCAACGAACTCAATTAAAGCTCCGGCAAAACTTCCTAGAAATATTTCCCAATTCATATTCTAATGAGTAGTGGTAATTGCTACTTGGTAATTGCTCCTTTGCTTCCTTGTCCTCTCTGTCTCCTATTTTTTGACTTTTAACTTTTTGCCCACAATCATAGAGCTTCTCTCATTTTTGAGTTCATGTAGGAGAAGACTTTTTTGCTACACATCGTTTGATAGTAGTTGGCAAATCCTCGAAGTATAGGATTCAGGTGTCGGATGACATTTTCAGGTTTGGCTGTTTTGTTTTTCCTTTCTCCATTCCTTAATTTACCGCAGTTTTTGTAGAACCTTGTCTTTTTACTGAAACGCCGTTGATGACTTTGAGCTAATACCGCACGAGTATGAACATACACTCTCCATTTCGGTACACTAATGCATTCGCTACAAACAACTCCGCTTCCCCATCCACAGCAGTGTTTGCAAATGCCTTCGATCTGCCCATTCCATTGATTGACCCAGCAGGTCATGCAGTTGATGATAGAGACGGGAGGTTTTCATTAGTGGTTCTGTGCTTGTGTAGTAACTTTCACAGTCAAACCTTTATTGCCCTTCTACCAAGGGCTGAAATTAACTATTATCTATGCTTAACAGACCACTTTGGAAGTGTTTATTGAGAATGGCAATGTGACTGAGATCAACCTTGTGTAAGTATTAAAGGCTGATGTAGGAAGGGTTTCAGTGTATGGACGTAACTGGATTCGAACCAGTGACCTCTACGATGTCAACGTAGCGCTCTAACCAACTGAGCTATACGTCCGTGTGATTTTGACTTTTCTAAGGATAACATATGAGACACCTTTGGGACACATGAGAGAAATAAAACCTATTAACCATAACGGCTCGATACAGCTTAAGTTCAGCTTTGGAGGCAAGCGATACAGCTTTAACCCAATCCCTGGTGGAGACTATAACAATAAACGGGATATTGCAACAGCGGTATAGTATCAGAACGATAGTTAACTCCTACACTTTCCTGAACTTTTTGGGATTGACAGAGCGTGAGATTACTTCTGAATTGACAAGTTTTTAGTATCAGTTGAGAATAAGCCGAAAGTAAAAATGTAGGAAGTCATACTTGCTCGCCTATAGTAGTTCTAAATGATTTGTAAAGTAGGCTTCTAGCCTGCGGCAGGCTAGAAACCTGCTCCACGTTCATGAATCAAATAGGATTGCTATATATCTCTATTAGTAGTGATAGGAGTGCAAGTTTAGCTATCATGGTTTGAGTTCTTTCTGGACTAGCCGCATACGCAGATGAAGATAATTACCAAGACTTTTTCTCCCACTCATCGACCCGAATCGAGTTACTTTTACAGAAAATCTGAATGAGAATGTCTTAAGAATTTATGTAATTTTTGTCCGGCTCTGTCAAGATTCTCGGAGCAGTAAATTGCTGCTATACTCAACTAGATTTTTTCATCATCGTTTGGCAATGCCTTAATATGTGAATTGTAAAGGGGGAAACTAATGTTAGCTGACACTTGTGATATTCTGCGTTCGATCGCTTGATTTTGACTTTCTGCCAAATACTAATTTTAGGTGTGAGCAAAGTGCTGATGTGCGAGCAAAATCTGCTGCTAATAACTCGACTAAAAAGCTGTAGCTACTACTATATTGGCGTACTCAAAAAGTATTTATCTAGAACTCCGCAATGGTTATTTATGTATGTATTTGGTCGCTTTAGCTCGATCCAAATCATGATGTTAAATTACTATCAGCGTCAACGAACCGCTAAAGTCTACGAGGAAAAGGATTCGGTGTTTAGTCACCTCAATACTGATGAAGTAGTTAAATCTTTAATCGCTGACGGATTGTACTTGGGGATTCATCTACCAGATAGCTGGGTGAGAGAAATCTGTGAGTTTGCAGAGCGTAATAATTGCTACGGAGACGGGAATTTACGCTTGAGTTTTGCTTATCAAGAAAGGCTAGCGGCGCAGAGTTCATACGGTCAATCTTTTCGACTAGGGAAATATTACAATGCCAGCTTGCTATGTCCAGCAATTGAGAAACTGGCTCGCGACCCAAAGCTATTAAATATTGCTGCGAAATATTTAAAAGTAGAATCGGTTCATGCTGGTAGTTGGCTGTGGTGGAGTTTTCCCCCAACAGCAGCAATTTATGAATCTACGGCTGCGATTGGGCAAGTGTTTCATCACGACCTTGAAGATTACCGTTGTCTTAGATTTTACTTCTACTTAAGTGACACTACCTTAGCTAATGGACCGCATGTATGTATTCGTGGCAGTCATCGTCAGAAAAAACTTGCCTATCTTCTCAGCTTGTGGCGGTTGCGTTCCGAGCAAGATGTGATTGATTACTACGGTACTTCTAGGATTGTGACAATTTGTGGTCCGGCGGGGTTTGGCTTTGTGGAAGATCCATTTTGCGTTCACAAAGGATTGCCACCAACGAAGGGAGATCGGCTGATTTTAGCGATACATTTCTCTATCAACGACTACGGAGTGTTAGGCGATCGGGATGACTCTTTGTTGTTGAACTCTAGCCAGCTGACTTCAAAATAGTCTCTACTTTTATGCAACCATACTTAACTTCACGTCCAGAACGAAGATATAAAAGATACATGAGATCGGGAATATTTGAATACAGAATATATTGCTGGCAATTCTTCCAACTTGAACTTTCTTGCTGCTCAATTATTTATCCGACTATCTATAGGTAATAACAATCCTAAAATTCCTCCTGTTGATAGTAGTAAATTAATCTTACTTAAGCAGTGCGCTTATGAGTTCTGTCATTGACTATTCCACTTGTATGAAGACAAGAGACTACGAATCGAGGCATTCTGATGGGAAGGCTATTCACTATCTTCCAATCCTCTTGACATAGTAGAAATCGAGTAAGTCAGGAAAGAGATCTCATGGGATACTACGACTTTGACGACCACTTCTGGTCACCAGAAGAAGTTTGTGCGAAGCTACCAAGACAAAAGGCTGCTCAAAAATTACCTAGATTTTGGCAGTTCATAGAAGTCTTAAAAAATAGCTTACTAGAGCGGCGCAATTAAAACTATACGATTGGGTATGAGTTCGATTTATAAACTACGAGCTATTTCCGTACATTAAATATACGGTTAAATGACCACTAGAATAGCGGTTGTGGTGCAAAAAGGGGTGGGTCAAAATAATGTTCTCTAGAAAACTATTTTGACCTACGTTCAAGTGGCAACAATTTCAAGTGCGAAATTATACTGCTGGGCTTGCGTTGAAATTTGACATATTCACTGTCGTACAGAAACCTAAACAATTAAATTAGAAAGGGGATAAGTGTCTGGAGTTGCAAAAGGAGATACTTTAGAAGTAAGTCAAAATTATTGCTCAAATTTTTGGAGTTACTGCCTACTTTGCTGCTACACCAGTAGTTATTCTGTCTGCGATAATTTTTAGCAATCCAATCCTTTCGTTTCACTATAACTGCTCGCTGTCACTGTATTACTCTGAAAATCTGTGTTTAAGTATCTTCCGCCTCTCAACGAGCATAACCTTCCTTATCCCGATACCATTCACCCAATCGTGGTGCATTTCGCGATCGCTATGGTGCTGTTTGCAGTATTTTGCGATCTCCTGGGGTATTTTACAAAAAATTCCAAATTGTATGAAGTCAGTTGGTGGAATCTGACCTTCGCAACAGTTTCGATCTTCATTGCAATTATTTTTGGACAAATTGAGGCAGGTCTGGCAGAACCTTATGCTGCATCTGTTTCAACGCTGAATGCTCATACAATTTTGGGCTGGTCGCTCTCAGGAATTCTAGCAGTCGTCACCGCATGGCGCTACGTGATCCGGTTGCAGGAAAGACCACAGCTACCCCTTCCTTATCTCGCAGCGAGCGTGCTGCTAGTTGGGCTAGTTTGTATTCAGACATACCTGGGCAGCTTACTCGTGTGGGTCTATGGCTTGCATACGATTCCTGTCGTAGAGGCAATCAGAGGAGGTATATTATGAATCCAGACTTGCTGGAACAGTGGGGTAGCTTGGGAGTTAATGGGTTGCCCTACCCAATTCCCATCCATCCCAATCTGGTGCATCTAACGCTAGGGTTATTCATTGTAGCGATCGCCTTTGACATTGTAGGGGTACTGTTTCCCGTAGAGAAAGCAGTTTTTAAGTTTCTAGCAATTCCCGTTACCCGCTCGGCGCTGTTTGATGTCGGTTGGTATAACCTTTTAGCATCGGCGATCGTGACCTTTTTTACGGTTATGGCTGGTGTGTTTGAAGTTGCTTTGGCTGTACCGCTAGCGGATGTCACCAGTGCCTGGGGGCTTCATGCCTTGGAAACGATGATTCTACACGGTGTAGGGGGGGTGATGATTTTGACCTTAATCGTGGGAATGACCGTTTGGCGCGGCTTTCAACGCTATCAGTGGCGCAAAGACATGGCAAGACAGGTACAGTGGAGTTATCTCGCTGCTGGTTTATTTGTTTTTGCTCTGATGTTTGTGCAGGGAACGCTGGGCGCACATCTGGGTGCTGAATTTGGCATTCACGTCACAGCGGATCAAATGCTGCACTTAGGCGAAAATCCCAATCAACTCTAGGGAAGGCAAAAGGCAAAAGGCAAAAGTCAAAACAGGAGTCAGGAATCAGAAGCTATAATTTTTCTCCCTTGTCTCCCTTGTCCCCCTTGTCCTTTCAGTTCCCGAGAGCATCATAAGCTCTCTTCTCCCTGCCTTCTCCTCTCAGTTCGCTGTTCTAACTATGGTGCGATCGCTGTCATGATGAAACTTCGTGCAATTCTAATAATGACGGTCTATGCCATCCTGGTCGCTATGACAAGCTTGTGGATGGCGAAGCAATCCTATTCTTGGTTTCCGCCAGAAGCAGCAGCAGAAGCAAAGTTGCTGGACGATCTATTCAGTCTCTTCACTGGATTAGGCACATTCATCTACTTAGGTGCGATCGGACCTTTCCTCTACTCGTTGGTTTTTCATCGAGCCAGTAAGTATGACATGAGCGATGGTCCCCCGATAGAAGGCAACACCTGGCTGGAAATTGTCTGGACGGCAGTACCATTAGTTTTGGTGTTAACGCTTTCCTTTGTGAGCTATCGGACTTACGAAAAAATGGCGGTGCGGGGTCCAATGGAACTGGTACACTTGCATATGCCTCAGATGATGCAGCCTGCTTACGCCGAACCCTTTGACAGCAAGCCTCAGCAGGAAATTCAGAATGCAGTAGAAACCGCTCCCATCGAGCAAATTGACGTGACCGCTAAGCAATGGGCATGGATTTTCCATTATCCAAAACAGGATATCACCAGCACTGAGTTACATTTACCTGTCGATCGCCGCGTGCGCTTTACGTTGCGATCGCAGGATGTGTTGCACGGCTTTTACATTCCGGCATTTCGCCTGAAGCAAGATGTCGTTCCTAACCACGAAATCGATTTTGAACTGACTCCTGTGAAAACTGGAACCTATCGCCTGCGCGATTCGATGTTTAGCGGGACTTACTTTGCCGCAAATCAAGCAGATGTCGTCGTTCAGCCATTCAACGAATATCAACAATGGCTTGCCGATGCTGCCGCTGGGTCGCCCACACCTGCCTTTAATCGGGCTGCTTTTGAGTACAGCCGAGCCAACGATCGCTCTGGGACAACGAAAGACAAGGTAGCCGTTCGCGGTTGGGACACTATCCCACCTGCATCGCCACCTGTAGTAAATTATGCCCCTAAGCACGAACCGAATAGTCCACCTGCCTGATGTAACCAAATAATTTGTAATTCGTAATTCATAATTCGCGATCGTGAGTTTCGCAATTTTAACTTTTGACTTTTAACTTGCTTAATAACTTATGACAAACATCTCGATCGAGGCTCCAGAAGCCGTGCGCGGACAGCCATACCCAGGCGCACCCGATAACTGGAAGCGATTCTTCACCTTCAGCACCGATCACAAGGTGATCGGCATTCAATACATCGTCACATCTTTTTTCTTTTTCCTAATTGGTGGCACGTTGTCGATGATTATGCGGGGCGAACTGATTACCCCCGATGCCGATCTGGTCGATCGCACTGTTTATAACGCGCTGTTCACAATGCATGGCTCGATCATGCTGTTTATGTGGACGTTCCCCGTTTTAGTGGGATTGGGAAATTATCTCGTGCCACTGATGATTGGAGCGCGAGATATGGCATTTCCTCGGCTCAATGCGGTTTCGTTTTGGATGGTTCCTGTAGTAGGCATTCTGATGCTAGCCAGTTTCCTAGTACCAGGAGGTCCATCGCAGTCGGGATGGTGGGCATATCCGCCTGTGAGTTTGCAAAACCCGACTGGCAATCTGCTGAACGGACAGGTGTTATGGATTTTGGCAGTGGCAATTTCGGGGGTATCTTCCATCATGGGTGGGGTGAATTTCGTCACTACCATCTTCAAAATGCGTGCGCCAGGAATGACTTGGTTTAGAACACCTGCCTTTGTCTGGTCGGTGCTGGCAGCACAGTTAATTCAACTGTATGGACTGCCTGCCCTAACTGGAGGGGCAATCATGCTATTGCTCGATCTCACGATCGGCACCAGTTTTTTTGCACCAGAGCGGGGCGGTAATCCCATCTTATACCAACACTTTTTCTGGTTTTACTCCCATCCGGCAGTCTATGTGATGATTCTGCCAGCATTTGGGATGTTTTCCGAAATTCTGCCCGTTCATGCCCGTAAGCCCTTATTCGGCTATCGGGTGATTGCGGCATCATCGATCTTAATTACGGTTGTCAGTGGTTTGGTGTGGGTGCATCACATGTTTGCCAGTGCCACACCTGGTTGGATGCGGATACTCTTCATGGTGACATCGATGCTGGTTGCCATTCCTTCTGGCATTAAAGTCTTTGGTTGGGTGGCAACGATTTGGGGTGGGAAGATTCGCTTCACCACGCCGATGCTGTTTGCGCTCGGTGGTATTAGTAATTGGTTATTTGCGGGAATTACCGGAATTTTTCTGGCTTCTGTGCCGATCGATATTCACGTCAACAACACTTATTTTGTGGTCGGACATTTCCATTACGTGCTGTATGGCGCGATCGTCATGGGCATTTATGCCGGAATCTATCACTGGTTTCCTAAAATGACCGGACGCATGTATTACGAAGGGCTGGGTAAACTGCACTTTGCCTTGACCTACCTGGGAACGGCGTTAACCTTCCTACCGATGCACCCTGCTGGATTGATGGGAATGCCCCGCCGTGTTGCATCCTACGACCTGGAATTTGCCTACTGGAATGTTATAGCAAGTATTGGCGGTTTTCTATTGGGGCTGTCTACGCTACCATTTATTCTCAACATGGTGAGTTCTTGGATTCGGGGCGAGAAAGTAGGCAACAATCCCTGGCGGGCATACGGTTTAGAGTGGCTTACTTCTTCACCACCAACCGTGGAAAACTTTGAAGAAACACCGCTTGTGGTTTCGGGTCCCTACGGCTACGGTAGGAACCAACCCTTGGTAGGGAACATTCCCAATCCAGGCTTGACTCAATTTCCTGAATCTCTGACGCAGCAGCAAACATCATGACAGCAGAAAGAGCGATCGCGCAAGATACTGAAGCTAACGTTCGACAGCACCAGGAGCATGACGCAGCAGGCAATAGTAAGTTTGGCTTTATCGTGTTTCTGCTGTCGGAAAGTGTCATTTTCCTGAGCTTCTTTACGGGTTACATTGTCTACAAAACCACTACCCTAGACTGGTATCCGCCTGGTGTAACTGGCTTGGAAACCAGAGATCCATTCATTAATACGCTCGTGCTGGTATCCAGTAGCTTTGTCATCTACGTGGCTGAGCGTTATTTACACGATCAAAAACTGTGGGGCTTTCGCCTATTTCTGTTAGCTACTATGGCGATGGGTAGCTATTTCCTCTTTGGGCAAGCTGTGGAATGGCGCAGTTTACCATTTAGCTACCAGTCGGGTTTGTTCGGTGGTACGTTCTTTTTATTAACTGGATTTCATGGCTTGCACGTTCTCACCGGAATTCTGCTACAAACATTAATGTTGGGGCGATCGTTTATCCCGGGTAACTACGACAACGGTTATTTTGGTGTTGAAGCAACGTCCTTATTTTGGCACTTTGTCGATGTCATTTGGATCGTGTTGTACACGCTCATTTACGTTTGGCAGTAGGAGAGCCCTATGATAATTGACGACCAATACTATGACGTAATTATTGTTGGTACGGGTGCAGGCGGCGGGACGCTGGCGCGAAAGCTGGCATCAACTGGTAAAAAGATCTTGCTGCTCGATCGCGGAGAACTGATCCATCGTGAAAGTTCGGAGTTGGTCGATACAGAAGTTTTTAAGAAAGAGCAATTTCACGCGCCAGAACCCTGGTACGACAACGCAGGAGAACCGTTTTATCCGCAAACATATTACGCCGTTGGTGGCAATACAAAAATCTGGAGTGGCGTTTTGCAGCGAATGCGCGAACGCGACTTTGAGCAAGTGCAGCATCAGGGTGGGGTTTCTCCGGCATGGGCATTGAAATATCAGGACTTTGAGCCTTACTACACCGAAGCCGAGAAGTTGTATCAAGTACACGGTAAAGTCGAAGATGACCCCACTGAGCCGCCCCATAGCCAAGCCTATCCTTTTGGGGAAGTTGCTCATGAGCCGATGGTGCAACATATTGGTGACACTCTTTCTCAGCAGGGGTTGCATCCCGTTCATTTGCCGCTAGGGTTGGGCAATCGCGGTAGAACCGATGCTGAAGACACCGGAGTTAGCCCCATCCTCAACAGCGAAAACGTGACGCTTAAAACCTCTGCTCAGGTTGTTTGTCTGCATACCAACCCATCAGGATCTCAGATTAAAGCAGTTGAAGCAAAAATTGGCGAACAGTCCTATTTATTTTTAGGCAATATTGTAGTGCTTGCCTGTGGTGCTGTGAACTCGGCGGCATTGCTGCTGCGGTCTGCCAACGAAAAACACCCTGATGGAATTGCAAATGGCTCCGGTCAGGTGGGGCGAAATTTGATGAAACAACTGCTGTCGGTTGTGGTGCAGTTAACCTCTACCGCTAATTCTGGGTCGTTTTCCCGCACGCTAGGGCTAAACGATTTTTATTGGGGAGATAAAGATTTTCCGTATCCGATGGGTCACGTACAAAACTCCGGTGGCATTTTTCAAGATGTCATTTTTGCCGAAGCACCACCAATTTTATCGGCATTATCTAGGCTGATGCCAAGTTTCGGCTTGCGACAGTTGGCAACTCATTCAATCGGTTGGTGGTTGAAAACAGAAGATTTGCCCGATCCCAACAATCGCGTTCGCTATGTGGGAGACAAACTGCGAATTGATTACACGGCGAATAATGTAGAAGCGCACGATCGCCTAGTATATCGTTGGGTTGATGTATTAAAAAGCGTCGAGCAGTCTCAGCCCAATGTCTTTAACCGCACGACCCATCCGCGCAGCGATATGCCCGTACAAGTTGTAGCTCATCAGTGCGGCACTTGTCGGTTTGGGGAAGATCCGGCAACATCGGTATTGGATCTAAACTGTCGCAGCCACGAAGTGCAAAATCTCTATGTCGTAGACAGCAGTTTTTTCCCTTCTCACGCCAGTGTTAGTCCTGGCTTGACTGTCATTGCAAATGCTTTGCGGGTTGGCGATCGCTTAATCGAGCAGTTGAAGTAAGGCGTTGCTGAATGAAAAATATAGCCTTTTTCAATTCGATGAAATACAAGATCTGTAGGGGCGCACAGCTGTGCGCCCCTACGAATGTATCGCATCATAACGAGAATCGCTATAAAGCAGTTGAGGCTAATCTCTTAGCAAAGTATTAGCCTTAATTGATTAACATCGCGATGATTTTGATAAACCACTGACCTAATTTTTTTTCAACACCACCACAGGACAATGAGCATAACGAATCACTCGTTCTGCTACCGAACCGAGAAAAAATCGACTCAAGCCAGTTTTGCCATGCGATGGAATCACAATTAAATCGGCATTAATCTCCTTAGCATAGTCGAGAATCTCCGAACTGGGGTCGCCAACAGCAACGCCAATATGAACTCCTTCAAACTCCGAAGCTTTAAATCGTTTGTTCAAAGTCTCTTTTACGTGCTGCTGGCGCGAGCGATCGTCTAAAGTATTCCACATCGCCCCAGGTTCAGCTGGATGCAGGTGAGACAGAACGTGCAGAACATACAAATGACTTGCATCCTTCACAAATTCTCGCGCTGGAGATAGTGCCGCAAAAGACTCTTCTGAAAAATCGATCGGAACTAAAACTCGGTCTTTCTGTAACCAACTCATGATTTTAAATTGGTAATTGGTCATTGGTCATTGGTAGTTGCTCCCTGCTCGATCGCTCCCTAATAACTGCTCACTTAAACACGGGCATCTTTCCAGTTTGGAGGCGCTGCATGTAATCTTGTAAATCGGCGGCAACTTTGTTTGACAAGAGGAAGCAGCCCAAGATGTTAGGGAAAGCCATTGACAAAATCATCATGTCGCTGAATTCTAAGACTGCACCGAGGTTGACGACAGCGCCGACAAACACGAAGAAAACAAACAGTGCCTTGTAAACTAAAGTGGTGCGATCGCCAAACAAGTATTCCCAACTGCGTTCGCCGTAGTAACTCCAAGAAATCATCGTGGAGAAAGCAAACAGAAAGATGGCGATCGCTAGTACGATTGGAAACCAGCTAATCGCAGAAGCAAAAGCTTCATTTGTGAGTTGCGCCCCGTCTGCTTTGGTGTCGGTGTAAACACCTGTAATCACCACTACCAAAGCTGTCATGTTACAAATCACGACAGTATCGATGAAAGGTTCGAGTAATGCCACAATCCCTTCGCGGATCGGTTCTTCGGTACGGGCGGCGGAATGGGCGATCGCTGCTGAACCGACTCCTGCTTCATTCGAGAAAGAGGCACGGCGAAATCCTTGCACCAATACCCCAATAAATCCTCCGGCGATCGCTTGTGGGAAAAAGGCTTCTCGGAGAATTGTGCCAACTGCACTGGGAATCTGAGGTATGTTCGTCAAAATAATGAATAAAGAGGCGAGGATGTAGATCAAGCACATTGCTGGAACCAGTTTCTCAGCCACCGAACCAATCCGCTTGATGCCACCAATAATCACTAAAGCAACTAATACAGCCATGACTAAACCGTAGAGCCAGTTTCGCCCCTGCAAAAAGGGTATGACTCCCGATACCGCAGCAAAGGACTGGTTTGCCTGGAACATATTGCCACCACCGAAAGACCCACCAATGCAAAACACAGCAAATAGTGGTGCTAGCACTTTACCCAAAGGACGCAGTCCCAGTTCGCCCAAGCCACGCGATAGGTAGTACATCGCCCCGCCGGAAACGCTACCATCCGGCTTGACAATACGATACTTCTGTCCCAAAGTACACTCAACGAACTTACTGGACATCCCTAACAACCCTGCGACAGTCATCCAAAACATTGCCCCAGGACCGCCTAACTGAATGGCGATCGCTACTCCAGCAATATTTCCTAAGCCTACTGTTGCCGATAGTGCCGCTGATAGCGCTTGAAAATGAGTGACTTCTCCTGCTTCTGCTGGATTATCGTAATGTCCTTGCACGACAGAAATCGCGTGACCGAAAGCACGGAAGTTGATGAAACTCATGCGGATTGTAAAAAATACCGCACCAATAATCAACCACAGGACGATAAACGGCATTCCGCCAATGCTAAAGAACAGAATTTGAGACAGCGCTGCTACTAGATAGGAAAAGATAGCATCAATTGCCCCTAAGATTCCTGTCGGCTTACCGTCAGCAGCGTAAGCCGTGCTAGGTATGGCTAGTAACGCTAAACAAAGCCAAGGATATTTTCTCAGCCAATTTAAAAGCTTATGGTGATTCATTAGCGTTTCTTAATTGTGAGTGTTAGCAAAAAATCCTTAATTTTAAGAAAATATAACTTTAGGTCGCAATTAAACTGTTCTTAAGACACAATTTTTTAGCATTTATCAAAAATAAGCTGTAGTATATACTTCCAAAGATAGATATATTGCGATGTTTGGGAATTAGTCACTGGTAGTTGGTAACTGGTAGTCAAGCGTTAGAATTACTTAAGTACTTGACTGATAGATCGCTCTGACTATTCACTCGTACGGGCGGGTTTCACCGCAGAATTTCCAGTCCTAGACTCGGTATTCTCAACATTAAACCCGCCCCTACAACTTACGACTCACTTTTAATATGCCAACAGCTTTGATTACTGGTGCTTCTGCGGGAATTGGTGCTATTTTTGCCCATGAGTTAGCTTCTCGACAAATGGATTTAGTTTTAGTAGCTCGTTCCGCTGACAAATTGCAACAGCTGGCAGCTCAGTTACAAGCACAATATCAAATTCAAGTCTACGTTCTCGTCCACGACCTAACTGTACCAGAAACAGCTACAGCTATCTACAATACGGTAACGGAAAAGGGATTAGAGCTCGATCTATTAATCAATAACGCTGGCTTTGGAGATTATGGCGATTTTGCCGAACGAGATGGCGATCGCCAAGTCAGAATGGTACAGTTGAATGTTTTAGCGTTGGTAGACTTGACTCACAAATTTTTACCAGGAATGCGCCAGCGTCGATCTGGAGGTATTATCAATCTTGCTTCTACTGCTGCATTCCAACCGATACCTTACTTTTCTGTTTATGCAGCCAGTAAAGCTTTTGTCCTCAGTTTTAGCGAGGCATTGTGGGCAGAAAATCGCAAGTATGGGGTACGGATTTTAGCTGTTTGTCCTGGTCCCACTGAAACGAAATTTTTCCAAGAGGCTGATTTTCCCACAACTTTTTCAGAGACGATCGCTAAAAGTTATATTTCACCTCAGCAAGTTGTCAAAGAATCACTTCAAGCTTTAGAAAAAAACCGTTCTTCGATCGTTCCGGGACTGACAAATAAAATTAGTGCTAATGCTTATCGATTTTTACCGCGCCAAGCTTTAGTCAGTTTAGTTGGAAAAGTGTTTAAGCTTAGTTGAGTTTTTGTTGTCAGGGAACAGGGAACACTTAATTCCGAATACCCGACTACTCGAATTATCAATAATCTATTGCCAACTACCAACTACCCATTATCAATTACCGATTACATATACCGCGTTAATTGGATGCGATAGCGCTCTTTTTTCGTGACGGCGACTTCTCCCACTTCTAATCGTCCTTTGCCGCGAATAGCGATTAAATCTCCAGTTTTGACTTGAGTGCTGGATTGGCTCATTTCTTTCCAGTTAACGCGCACGTCTCCACCTTCGATCAAATCTACCATTTTGCTGCGGGACATCCCAAACCCAGCAGAGGCGATCGCATCTAATCGTAAAGAGGCTTCTACTGTTGTTAATTCCTTTTTTTTCGGTTCTTTAATTCTTAATTCGCTCAGCTCGATCTGCTGAATTTTGACGGGAACGGAACGCACTTGCTTTAAATTCATTGCTAAGAATTCTACTAATTCTGGTACAACAATTGCTTGCGCTCCCCGTTCTCCCAACACAATAATATCGCCAGTTTTGTCCCGTACAATTCCCGTGCCTAGCATCGCCCCTAAAAAGTCGCGATGGGTAGCAGTATCAAATAGAAAGTTCCCGGCAATATCTATTGCTGCTACTGTCACTTGGGATGAATCGAGAGGGACTTCCGCACGAGCGATCGCTAATCGTTGCCGTTCTGCTTGAGGATAACCGCCCCAAGCTACTAATTGTACGTCAGTCAAACGACTAAAAATTTGCTGACTCTCAGCTAACTCTGGGGGCGATAAAAAATCAGTGAGTACCACTTCCCAAGTTTTGATTGCTTGCTCTGCTAGATCGATAACACGAACGATAGCTTCTCGATTTTCTACACCTTTTAATAAGTCTTCTCTCGGCAACATCTTAATTTTCTAACCTTTAGTTGGCTATATATGTTCTATATTGTTTGACACTTATTGTTATCTGCATAAAATCCAACTGCTGTCATTTCTTTTATTTTTGGTACATGTGTTAGCAGCATAGACTTTGCGAGAGGCTAAAACTCGATCGTGTTTCGATCTCCAGCCCGTTTTCCTATGCAGATATCCTAACACTAGTCATCTGTTACCAACATTGCATTTGCTCCTTACCTTCACGAACAGCACAGCTCCACTCTTTTCGCCCAGATAGTTCTATGTTATATTTTACACAAATATTTCTTGCGTAAAGAATAGATGTCAACAGCAAAAAACTCAATTCTATTCTGTATCTAGAGATACTTTTATCGCAAGATAAAGAATATGATAATTGGACTGTTTGCAGTATAAAATATTTCTCAAGTCTTTCTAAGATTAAGTAATTATGGCGTTAGTGTTCTTCAGCGATCGCCATCTGGGTGTAGCTCATCGCGTCTAAAGATGCAGACCTTGAAGCGGCGAGCATCATTGGACATGGACTGATTATCGATCTTCTGGGTGCTATACCAGTTCTAAATGATTTGTAAAGTAGGCTTCTACCCTGCTCCACGTTCATGAATCAAATAGGATTGCTATAGCACTCAGAAGTGAGTTGAGTTTGTCTTGATTTTCTTACAATTCTACTAAATCAAAAAGATGAAAAGAATACTATTTTACGATGATGGCTCCGGCTTTGGCGGTCATAGTATTTCTGCTATAGATGCGGTTAAATACTTACTAGAAAATACCAACCTCAAGGTTGGATTTATGTTTTATCAAGGAAATCAAAGACTTTACGATCGCTTAACTTTACTAGTGCGAGAATTTAAGTACCTCGAACTTTATCCAATAGAGTTCAAAGCAGCAAGATTTAGAAACTTAGGAGCATTATTATCGTTTCCCGTAGTTGCTAAAATTGCTCAAACTATTTCTATTATCAAACCCGATGTAGTCATTGTCGTTCAAGGCACGATCGAACTTAGTTCCCTCGGTTTGCTAGCAGCGAAAAAAGCTAACCTTAAAGCAATTAGCTTTATCCCGCTAACACAATCTTTATCGTTAATGCAGGGCAAACTCTCTAAATTAAGAGATTTCATTAATTTGCATTTTTACAAATTGCCAGATGCATTTATTACGACTAGCGCTCAGGCTAAATATAACTTAGTTCAGCAGGGAGTTAAATCAAAAATTTCTGTAGTATATTACGGTCCCGACTTAAGAGTATGGCATCGACAGGAGCGAAACATATCTCGGCAAAAATACGGCATAGATAACAGCGATTATGTAGTGGCTCTAGTTGCTAGAATTGAACTCAAACACAAAGGACATGACTTTCTCATTACCTCAATGGCGAAATATGCCAGTAAGCTAGAAAATATCAAATTACTAGTCGTAGGTGATGGCTCAGATGAAGAGAAGTTACAAAAACTCATTCAAACTTCTGGTTTAAGCGAAAGAGTCAAAATTATTCCTTGGGGAAATGACTTATCATATATCTACTCTGCCATAGACATGCTCGTCATTCCCTCTCGACTAGAAGGATTACCATTAGTCATGTTAGAAGCAATGTACTATGGTTTGCCAATAGTTGCTTCTAGCATAGACGGAATGTTAGAAATTTTACCTCAAGAATGGTTATTTCAATTTGGTGACAGTGAAGCTGCTATTGAGACTTTACTCCGAGTTAAAAATAGCGACAATACAGAGTATTTGTTAAATCATAAAAAACGAATTATGACAGAATTCAATCTCGACGAATTTGGCAAAAACTTCTACAAAACTCTTTGTGAAGCACAGATAGATACCAAGGATTAAAAAACCACAGTAGAGACGTTACATGTAACGTCTCTACACTGAAAACTGAATATCAGCCAGTCGTTTCAGCATAGCCTTGGATATTTTCTGGTTCAAATCGACGTAGTACGCTCGTTGCTTGTCGAAGTGTGCCATCCGTGCCTTTAACAACAATTAAATACTTACCTGCATTGAGACGGTTGCGGTACGGCAAAGCATCGCCACTACCAAACACCAAACCAGCACCACCACCAGCAAATAGGCTACCCATACCACCAGCCACAGCACCTAGTAAACCACCAATGACATGATTGCCGATTTCACCCGCCCAAGCAAAGGTATCTAGACCAGACAGCACGCTGAAAGCAACTCCAGAGGCAAAACCAAACGGTACGAGCCAGAAAGCCATCAGTTTTGCTTGTTTAGCAGCTTGCTCGTTGGGATCGATCAAGCCAAACTCATCTGCACTTTTGTATCCTCTACCAAGAATAGTAATGCGATCGGTAGGTATACCTTCTTTTTCTAAAGCTACAGAAGCTGCTTCTGCTTGAATGCGATCGGGTAACACGGCGATAAGGTAATTCATGAGAGTGGGGGACAAGGGGAACAAGGGGGACAAGGAGGACAAGGAGGACAAGGAAGACAAGGAGGACAAGGCGAATTTAGAATAAATTTCTTCCCTGCTCCCTACTCCCTACTCCCTGCTCCCTGTTAACTGTTAAAATATCGTACTGCGGCAGCGAATTACCGAAAGCACAACTTAACCTAACTAAAGGCAACCCTTGAGCTGAGAGTAACGCGCTACTGGAATCACCCCTGGTCTTGTGTATCGCTGCTGTCGCTCAAAGCGAGTAGATAAACAAATTACTCACACGAGCAGACAGTTCACTTATCATTAATAGTGCCTTTTTCCCACTGGATTCCTATCGTTAATCATGGCTAAAGTTCTCGTATCTGACCCAATCGACCAGGCAGGAATTGATATCCTTTCCCAAGTTGCCACTGTTGATGTAAAAATCGGTCTAACACCAGAGCAGTTTGTACAGGCGATCCCAGAGTATGATGCGTTGATGATTCGCTCTGGTAGTCGCATTACTAAAGAAATTATCGAAGCTGGGCATCAACTGAAAATTATCGGTCGTGCTGGTGTGGGCGTAGATAATGTAGACGTACCTGCTGCCACCCGCCAAGGAATTGTCGTCGTCAATTCTCCTGAAGGAAATACGATCGCCGCTGCCGAACACGCGATCGCGATGATGCTGGCATTGTCGCGTTACATTCCCGATGCAAACGCTTCTGTCAAACGTGGTGAGTGGGATCGCAAAACCTTTGTGGGGGCAGAAGTCTACAAAAAAACCCTTGGCGTGGTGGGTTTAGGAAAGATTGGTTCCCACGTTGCTACGGCGGCTAGAGCGATGGGGATGAAGTTACTCGCCTACGACCCATTTATTTCTACCGAACGAGCCGAACAGTTAGGTTGCCGCTTAGTCGAGGTAGATATCCTACTACAAGAAGCCGATTACATTACGCTGCACATCCCCAAAACCCCAGAAACAACGCATTTAATTAACGCCGAGGCACTGGCTAAAATGAAACCCAATGCCAGGATCGTTAACTGCGCTAGGGGTGGCATTATCGATGAAGCGGCGCTAGCAGAAGCACTTAAGGCGGGTAAAATCGCAGGCGCGGCTTTGGATGTCTTCGAGGAAGAACCCCTGAAGGAATCGCCGCTAAGAGCATTAGGAAAAGAAATTATCCTCACCCCTCACCTCGGCGCTTCGACCACAGAAGCACAAGTCAACGTAGCGATCGACGTAGCAGAGCAAATCCGCGATGTCTTGCTAGGCTTACCAGCTCGTTCTGCCGTCAATATCCCTGGACTCAGCCCCGATATTTTGGAAGAACTCAGACCGTACATGCAACTTGCCGAGACTCTGGGTAATTTAGTCGGTCAGCTGGCTGGGGGACGAGTCGATCTACTCAATGTCAAACTGCAAGGGGAACTTGCTACTAATAAGAGTCAACCATTGGTTGTTGCTGCCCTGAAAGGATTGCTTTCTCAAGCACTGCGAGAAAGAGTCAATTACGTCAATGCCAGCGTCGAAGCCAAAGAACGGGGTATTCGGATTATTGAAACGCGAGATGCTGCCATTCGGGATTATGCAGGTTCCTTGCACTTATCAGCCAAGGGTTCGATGGGCGAACATTCGGTGACGGGGGCGCTATTAGGTGATGGCGAAATTCGCATTACCAACATTGACGAATTCCCGATCAACATTCCTCCCAGTTCGCACATGCTATTCACGCTCCACCGAGATATGCCAGGAATTATTGGTAAACTCGGTTCCCTGCTGGGTAGCTTTAACGTCAACATCGCCAGTATGCAAGTCGGACGCAAAATCGTGCGCGGCGATGCGGTAATGGTACTGAGTTTAGACGACCCCCTGCCCGATGGGATTTTGACTGAAATCACCAAAGTTGCAGGCATTCGCGATGCGTATACAGTAACTTTATAGCAATTAGCGATTAGCAACTAGTTGCTAATCGCTAATTGCTAACCGCTAACTATGGCAAATCACTGGTGGGAAATTCAAATTTTGTGCGATCTAGACCTGGAAGAGACGATCTTCTGGCGACTAGAAGATTTTGGCTGTCGTGGGATGGCAAGCGAACGACAGAAGAATGATGGTAATGTTTGTTTGGTGAAAGCATATTTGCCACAAGAACAAGTAAAGTTGCTTGACTTAGCTGCCCTTTCATTATGGTTGCGCCAGGATGCCTTACTGGTAGGATTAGAGCCGCCTAAAATGCAGTGGCATTTAATCGATGAAGAAGACTGGGCAAGTAGCTGGAAACAGTACTGGCAACCGCAGGAAGTAGGCGATCGCATTTTAATCTATCCGGCTTGGCTACCAGTGCCAGAAAAATCAGAGCGACTTTTGCTAAGGCTAGATCCTGGAACTGCTTTTGGTACGGGTAACCATGCCACAACGCAGCTATGTTTAGAAGCCTTAGAAATGCGTTTGGACGATCTGCCCAATTCCAGTCGAGAAGACTTAGTTATTGCAGATATTGGTTGTGGCTCTGGTATCCTCTCAATTGCAGCAATTTTACTTGGTGCTAGCCGAGTTTATGCTGTAGATACAGATATCATGGCAGTCAACGCCACCCACAGCAATCGACAGCTCAATCAAATTTCTGCCGATCGCATAATTGTAGGACAGGGTAGCGTGAACACGCTGCCTCAAATGACCCAAGCATCTTTCGACGGCATTGCGTGCAATATTTTAGCAGATGTCATCATTCAATTAATTCCCCAAATTACTTCTGTTTCTAAACCCTCAACTTGGGGCATTCTGAGCGGGATTTTAATCGACCAAGCCCAATCGGTAGCTGATACTTTAGAGCATTATGGTTGGACTGTAGCAACTCTTTGGCGGCGCAAAGAATGGTGTTGTTTTAACGTGAGACGGTCTTAAATGACCAATGACAAACGGGCAATTTCTGCCCTATTTATTGTTTATTTTCTCTCAGGATTTACAGCACTGCTTTATCAAGTAGTGTGGCAACGAATGCTGGGGTTGTTTTCTGGATCTGACGTGCGGTCGGTAACGATTGTAGTTGCCTCATATTTGTTAGGACTGGGTGTAGGTGGTTGGCTGGGTGGCTGGATTAGCGATCGCCTCAGTAACCGTCAGGCAGTAAAAATCTATAGTTGTTGCAATTTTGGAATTGCGATTTTTGCTATTTGTAGCCGCTTTTTATTTTACGACTTGCTGTTTCTGCAAGGAAAATCTTTGGCACAATCTCCAGCAATGATGTTGGCGATCGTGTTTGTTAGTTTATTAATTCCTACTACCTTGATGGGCGTGTCGCTGCCTCTAGTAACGAAAGCAACTAGCCGTCATGCAAAGGGTGCAGCAGCTCGAATTGGTCTGCTATACGGTTTAAATACGCTCGGATCGGGGCTGGGAACGCTCGTTTCTGGTTGGTATATTATCGGTACTTTTGGATATGAAAAAACAGTTTATTTCGGTGCAATTCTAAGTACTGTAGTGGGAATTATTGCCTGGTCTATTTCTCGTCAGTTTCAGCCAAGTCACCCTGTATTAGTTGCATCAAATACGGCAAATGGATCGCTGCGATCGCGTTCTCTATGGCAGTGGTGTTTTTTGGTCTTTCTTTCCGGTTTTGCAGCAATTTCTTTAGAGATTATTTGGTTTCGGGTTTTAGATACAGTATTGCAATCGATCGCCTATACATACGCTCATCTTCTCGCATTTATTCTCGTTGGTAATGCCTTAGGTAGCCTCGCAGGATCGGCAACAATTCGATTTATTCCTCAACCTCGAAAAGTCTTTTTTGCGATTCAAGCTGGTATAGCGGCTTATTCGCTAATTTCTATTTGGCTGATTAGCATTTACCAGCAATCTCATCCAACAGATTTACGTACCGATATCGGCTACATTGACTTAAATAATATTACTTCTATTGTCATCTTGAGATATGTAGTCATACCTGCGGTTATGCTCGTATTGCCAAATTTCTTACTGGGTTTTTATTTTCCCTTAGTACAGAAAGCCGTACAAACAAAAGATAGCCAAATTGGACAGCGAGTCGGTTTTATTCAAGTCGCAAATATCTTAGGCAATACCACAGGTAGCCTGCTGACGGGATTAGTGCTGTTGGATAAGTTCGGTACGGCGGGTTCCTTGCGATTCATTGCGTGGTTGGGACTGGGATTTGCCCTGCTATGTTTTAATCTCAGGAAAGATAAGCTTACAAGTCTGCTGGCGATCGCCCTGGCTGTCATCATTGCTGTATTTCCCAATAATACTCGTCTTTGGGCTGCTCTACATGGCATTCCAGCCACACAATATTTCCTAGCTGCTGAAGATTCAACAGGTGTAGCCGCCGTTACAGAGGTAAACGGACAAGGGACTTTACTCGCCAGCGGACAAGCGCAAGCCAGTTTCCCTTACATGCAAGTTCACGCCCTCCTGGGCAGTTTACCCGCACTGATTCATCCCCATCCCGCCCAAGTCATCATTATCGGACTGGGTTCGGGGGGGACAGCTCATACAGCAGGAGTAAATCCTGCAACCCGGCAAATTAAAGTGGTAGAGTTACTCGGAGCTGAGTTGACAGTTTTGCGTCAATATGCTCAAACTCCTAACGGTCAGCCGCTCAAATATTTATTTGAAGATCCGCGTTATAAATTTATTGTCGGTGACGGACGGCAAGAGTTGGAACTCTCCCAGCAACAATTTGACATCATTGAAGCCGATGCGATCTATCCCTGGCGATCGCGAGCTGGTATGCTCTACTCGCAAGAGTTTTTTCAAGCCGTGCGATCGCACCTTGCCCCAGGTGGTATGTTTGTGGAATGGAACGTAGGTTTAGGCACAGCGCAGACGTTCCGTAGCGTCTTCCCTTACGTCATGCAGTTAAGCATGAGCGGAGACTTACACGTTCTGATTGGCAGCGATCGCCCCGTTGACTTCAATCGACAACGGCTATTAAATAAACTAGAGGACGCATCTGTATTGAATTTTTTAGCAAAAGCAAGCGTCAATGTCGAAGCAATTCGTCAAGATGTCAAAACTGCCCAGGTACATTTCTACTCCCACGCCAAAGACGGACAACCCCAACCTGTAAATACAGACTTGTTCCCGCGATCGGAATATTATTTGAATCAGGGGTAATGGGTAATGGGTAGTTGGTAGTTGGTGGTTGCTTCCTCAACTTCCTCAGCTCACTGGTGACTGGTCACTGTCTCTGGCGTTTTACTGTCGATATATTCGCGCCAGCGCTTGATTTTACCTGCGACAAAATCGGCAATAATCGCATCGTCTGCACGGTTGCGACGACCTGACGCTTTTTCTGTATCTTCCCAATACCACTCTACGGCAGCGCGATCGCCTTCAATGATAATTTGGCGAATTTCAATTTTGACGTTTGAGGCATAAGTAGCAAAATCTGCTGCTGCTTTGCGGATGGCATCTTTACCTACCCATTTTTGTCCTGGGACGATCAGTTCTCCGTCAGGAGTGAATAAAGCAGCGAAAGCATCTGCATCTCCATTGATCCAGCTATCTCTCGCTTGACGAACGATTGTGCGGATCTGTTCTGGAGATGTAGTTTTTCTCCCTGCTGCGCTGGAATTACTGACATTCATCTGTGTGGGTATACCTGCAAATACTTCGATGCTAATTAAAACAATAGCAATTCCAACCAGAACCGCAATTCCTTTGGAAAGCTTTGCTAACGCTACCCTGTACGATTTAATTTTCACCTGATGTAAGTCGATCTTCATTTATCGAACCATCGAATCCCAGATTGTTTTCGTATCCGCAAACATTTGGAAGCGGCACACCTTGCTATCAACTAGATCGTATACGTGCGCAGCAACTGCACGCAGCGATTTTTGCGTCTCCCGATGGCGACCTACATATGCTCCAATGACAACTACAGAATTTTCTGCATCAAGATAGCGATCGATCTGAAATGAAAACATCTCCCAACGCTCATTATTGGATTTAAAAACTCCTTCGATGACTGCTTCTGCACCTCGATACGTCCTGCCTTGTGGAAATCCTTCGTTCTGAATCCATTCGAGGTCATGGGTGCAAATATGTAGAAAGGCATCGTAATCCTTCTCCCGAAAAGATCTGTATAGTTCTTGGATGACTTCAAGGTTTGTCATGAATTACAATTACCTTTTTTCGTGCTGCCCAATCTCAACTTAAATCTTAGGAAGGCTCATCTGTGCGATCGCCATAGTATCCCTTGAGTATCGCCCATATAGCAGAGAACAACACAAGGGTAAAAATGTCAACCTGGTAAGTAGATACAGAGAATTAATTTTTGTTTTGTATCTAAGTCAACAATCTCCCGCAAAATGGTAAAGGTAGCTAGTTGAAAAAACGCCCCCAGCAGATATCCCCAGAAAACACTCTAAGTTAGGAGTAGATGAGAAATGCTTGCATACATCCTTGCGTTAGCTGTTGCTATTGGTAGCCTTGGCATCTACCTAGCCGCCTTTTTCTTTCCAGAAATTGGTCGCAAAAACGATATCTATTGGAGCGGCGTAGGGTTGTTCTATGCTTTAGTCTTATGGGTATGTGCCAAGCAGATTACAGGAGGACTCCTATTAGGTCAAGTCGCTGGAGTCGTGTTACTGGGTTGGTATGCGTTCCAAACTCTACAGTTACGCCGCCAATTAACTCCTCAACAACAACAAACAGCTGTACCGAGCGCAGCACAGGTAAAAAGCAACGTTCAAGAGCAAGTCACCAAAATCTCACCCCTACAAAAGCTGTCACAGTTTGGCAAGAAAGCAACGAGTAAAGCGACCGCAGCCAAAGAGCAGCTACAACCAAAAAGTGATGTCAAAAAGGTTCCGACACCGCCAGTGGAATCTACTCCCACTGTAGAGATTGTCGATAATAGAACCCCTACAGCCCCAGAAACAACCGAGTCAGCGTCTACCTTTGAAGAAAAAATTGCCACAGAAGTAGAAGTGTCTCCCCCAGTCGAAATCGCTTCAGAAGTAGAAGTGTCTCCCCCTGCCGAATCTGACGTTGTTGTCGAGCCTGAAACCCAACCAAACCCAGACATTGCAGCAGCTACCCCAGTTGAAACCACGCAACCAGAAGAATCGACGACTACCGAAACTGAAACCGAGTTATCCTCACAGAGCGAAGTCACTGAATTACACCGTCCCGATCCTCCCAGTCCAGAATTAGTAGAAGCCGCACTTGAAGATGCAGAAGAAAAGCATCAACCAGCTTCGCCACCTGAGACCGAGGAGAAGTCGTAAGTACTTGTTTCCCAGCAATAATTTGTAACCGTATATAGTCATACGCTCATGTATCGTATTTATTTATGCGTGTTATTTGACTCGATCGCATCTGCTGGGAAAGGGGTAATGGTTGTCATGGCTGGGAAACACAAAAATCATTGTAAGGTAGGTTGGATATCTGCTATAGCGATTTGTGGTGCGATCGCTAGCCTGGAAAATTTTGCTTCAGCTCAAGTTGTACCAGATAATACATTGGGAACAGAGGAGTCTATTGTTACATCTCAACCTGTCGATCCTACGGTTGATGTTATTTCTGGTGGAGCAACACGAGGCGATAATTTGTTCCACAGTTTCGACTCCTTTTCGGTTTTAACTGGACGCTCTGCTTACCTTAATAACGCCAATAATAGTCTCAAATATCGAGTACCGCAGGTACGGCAGAAGTTGGAGGAGATGGAGGCAATATCAATATAGATACGACGTTCTTAGTGGCACTGGAAAACAGCGAGATCGCTGCCAATGCTTTTGCAGGTCGTGGTGGTAATATCGAAATTAATGTCCGAGGGCTGTTTATCTCTCCCGACAGTCGGATCGCTGCGACGAGCGATCGCGGTATTGATGGCGTAGTGACAATAGACGATATAGATGTCGATCCCAGTCAAGGATTAGTTGTATTACCAGTAGAATTAGTCGATGCTTCTAACCAAATTGTGGCTGGTTGTGCCACTGGCAGCGAGAATCAATTCGTCGTCAATGGACGCGGCGGCTTACCACCTAACCCGAGAGAACGACTCAATGCTGAGACAGTCCTAACTGATTGGGCGATGCTGGAACCTGAAGCAGAGAGCCGCTCCAACACAATACCCGATCGCGTCGTAAATTCTGCCCCAACTCAAATTGTCCCAACTCAAATTGTCGAAGCGACTCAATGGGCATTCAACGAAAAAAATGAAGTTATATTGATGGCTGCATCTACAAATAAAATGCGATCGCCTGCATTAAACTGTAACGGAACTTATCCTGCCGCAGAAATACTTCTAAAATAGTTGAATAACCTTGTCCCTATTTTAGACAAAGCTGTGACAGAACTAGGAAGCTACAAAGATACCGTAAACCTGCCCAAAACCAAATTTGACATGCGGGCAAACGCCACCAAGCGCGAGCCAGAGATCCAAAAGTTTTGGGCAGAAAATCAAATTTACGATCGCCTGTCACAGCAAAATTCTGGCGAGATTTTCACTTTACACGATGGACCCCCCTACGCCAACGGTTCGTTACATATCGGTCATGCCCTGAATAAAATCCTCAAAGACATCATCAATCGCTATCAACTCCAACAAGGGCGTAAAGTTCGCTGCATTCACGGTTGGGACTGTCACGGATTGCCTATCGAACTCAAAGTCATCCAAAGCATGAAGCCGCAGGAACGCGCTTCGCTCACACCTTTAGAACTGCGCCACAAAGCACGGGACTTCGCCCTCAAAGCAATGCAAGAACAATGCGCCAGCCTCAAACGCTGGGGGGTAATCGGTGATTGGGAAAACTCCTATTTGACTCTCAAACCAAAATATGAAGCTGCCCAAATCGGCGTATTTGGGCAGATGGTCTTAAAAGGCTACGTTTATCGCGGCTTCAAACCCGTTTACTGGAGTCCCAGCTCGAAAACCGCCCTAGCCGAAGCAGAACTAGAGTATCCCGAAGGACACACCTCCCGCAGTCTCTATGCAGCTTTTCCGATGACTCACATCGAGCCATCAGTCTTCCCCAAACTCAAATCCTTCCTCCCCCATCTTTGGGTAGCCATCTGGACGACAACCCCTTGGACAATTCCAGCCAACTTAGCAGTTGCAGTCAACCCCGACTTAACTTATGCCGTGGTGGAAATGTCACGCAAAGACGCAGAGACGCAAAGCACCCTTAGCGCCTTCGCGTCTTTGCGTGACCAAAATCCACAATACCTCATTGTTGCGGCGGATTTAGTGGAGAGATTATCTGTAACACTTGGCGCTCAACTCACTGTCAAAGCTACATTCAAAGGCTACGAACTAGAACACTGCAAGTATCGCCATCCCTTGTGCGATCGCGAAAATCCAATTGTCATTGGCGGCGACTACGTGACGACAGAATCCGGTACGGGACTCGTCCACACTGCACCAGGACACGGACAAGAAGACTATCAAGTGGGGATGCGCTATAATTTGCCGATCCTCTCTCCCGTCGATGCTGATGGTAACTTTACAGCAGAAGCCGGACAATTTGCCAAGCTCAACGTATTAGGGGAAGGTAACGCCGCAGTCGTTCAAGCTTTAGAACAAGCTGGTTCGCTGCTGAAGGAAGAACCATACGTCCACAAGTATCCCTACGATTGGCGGACGAAAAAACCCGTGATTTTGCGGGCAACTGAGCAATGGTTTGCGTCGGTAGAAGGATTTCGAGATGCAGCCCTGCAAGAGATCGCCCATGTCCGGTGGATTCCCGCTCAAGGAGAAAACCGCATCACCGCAATGGTAGCCGAGCGTTCTGATTGGTGTATCTCCCGCCAGCGTAGTTGGGGCGTGCCAATTCCTGTATTTTACGACGAGGAAACCGGAGAACCGCTACTGAATGAAGAGACGATCGCTCGCGTCCAAAATATCTTTGCCGAAAAAGGCTCGGATGCTTGGTGGGAAATGTCGGTAGAAGAGTTGCTCCCAGAAAAGTATCGCGATAATGGGCGAAAATACCGTAAAGGTATTGATACGATGGATGTTTGGTTTGATTCTGGTTCCTCTTGGGCGGCTGTCCTTCAACAGCGACCGGAATTATCCTATCCAGCCGATCTTTACCTGGAAGGATCGGATCAGCATCGCGGTTGGTTCCAGTCTAGTTTGCTCACGAGCGTTGCGACCAACGGTCACGCACCTTACAAAACTGTTTTGACTCACGGGTATACCGTGGACGAGCAGGGACGTAAGATGAGTAAATCGTTGGGCAATGGAGTCGATCCCACGGTAGTTATTGACGGGGGTAAGAATCAAAAAGAAGAACCACCCTACGGTGCAGATGTGTTGCGGTTGTGGGTGTCTTCGGTAGATTATTCCGCAGACGTGCCGATCAGTAAAAATATCTTGAAGCAGTTAGCGGATGCGAGAAATAAAATTCGCAACACGGCTCGTTTCTTACTAGGAAATCTGCACGATTTCGATCCCAGCCAGGATGCAGTACCATACGAGCAGTTACCAGAATTGGATCGTTATATGCTGCACCGGATGACGGAAGTATTTACTGAGGTAACACAAGCTTTTGATAAATACCAATTCTTCCGTTTTTTCCAAACCGTGCAGAATTTCTGTGTCGTAGATTTATCGAGTTTCTATTTAGATATTGCCAAGGATCGGCTGTATATCAGTGCCGCTAATTCGTTTCGCCGTCGCAGTTGTCAAACAGTTTTGCAGATTGCCCTAGAAAACTTAGCCAAAGCGATCGCCCCTGTATTGTGTCACATGGCAGAGGATATCTGGCAATATCTCCCCTACCCCACGTCGCATGAATCTGTATTTGAATCCGGCTGGGTGAAGTTAGAGGACAAATGGCAAAATTCAGAGCTGGCAGAATCTTGGGTTCAGTTGCGCCAACTCCGCACGGAAGTGAATAAGGTATTAGAACAAGCACGTACTGAAAAGGCGATCGGTTCTTCTCTCGAAGCAAAGGTACTATTATATGTTGCCGATGCTAATTTGCGACAACGCCTGCAATTTTTAAACCCCAGTACGGACGCACAGCCATCTACTCATTCCAACGGTGTTGATGAGTTACGCTATTTATTCATCACTTCTGGGGTAGAATTGCTCGATACTCCCGCAACCCTAACAGAATTGAAATATAATTTTCAATCTGAAGCTTTGGGAATTGGGGTCGCTAAGGCTGACGGGAAAAAATGCGATCGCTGTTGGAATTATTCTATACACGTCGGCGCATCTCAAGCACATCCGCTCTTGTGCGAACGATGTATTCCCGCTCTCGCAGAAGAATTCTGATTGTCGTTTAGTTAGCTGTCGTTAGTTATTGGCAAATTGCCAGTGACTAGCGATCGCTACATCATCAAATTTCATGAACCTTGAGATTTTACTAAGTAACACAATAGTATTTGCTTTAAAGCTAGCAAAGTAAATACTGGGATAGTTTGACCATATCGACTCGATAGTCTCAGTGGTTCTTGCAGCCACCGATACAACCACTCGCCACCACCAAAACGCAACCAATGGGGCGCTCTTTTTCGATCTCCTGCATAAACAGGAAATGCTCCCCCCAATCCGATCGTTACTGCTCGGATTTTACCTTGATGTTGCTGCATCCAATATTCCTGTTTCGGGCAACCTAAAGCGACCAAAACAATCCCAGCACCACTGTGATGAATTTTTTCAACCAAAGCTTCATCTTCTGCGCGCGTCAGTGGATGAAACGGCAAAGGCTCCATACCAGCAATTTTCAAGTTAGGGAATTCCCGCGCCAAGCGCTCTCTCATTTTCTCTAAAACTGGTGTTTCAGAACCTAAGAAAAATATGCTCACGTTCTTCAAAGGAGCGAGTTTACATAAAGATAAAAGAATATCTATTCCCGCAACACGATTTTGGGTACGTGCTCCCAACAACTTCAACATCCAGACTAAAGGCATTCCATCAGGAGTCACAAGGTCTGCATTCTTCAAAACTGTGGCAAACTCTGGATGCCAGTAAGCTTCTACTAGCATATGAGTGTTAGCCACACAAACAAATTTACTAACTTTACTCGTTGCCCACTCTAAGATTAAGTTAATTTGAGATTCAAACGGTAAAGCACTAACAGGTGAATCGATCACGTCAAGTTTTTTATAAACTTTTAATACTCTAAATTCTAAATCTAGAGTCTCAAAGGATTGATTTTGAATTTGATGTTGTTCGCTAAATAATTCTCTATCATTTAGCGTGGATTGTCGTGTATTTTTCATTATTTCTCTGTTGCCAGCAATGTGGAACCTCAGCTAACAATCCTGGCTGTGCGTAATGTATAAAGCCATCTCCGCACGCACAAAAAACAGTCGAAATCGGCTGTTAATCTCTGACATAGTTTGCAGAATCAGGTTGAATGCCTCTCGCAAACTGATAGTATCTTGCCGATTCATTTAAAATTTGTTCGATCTATTACTCAGCCGAAACTTTAGCAGAATTGCTTTATTTTAAATAATCAAAGTCTTTTACAACTTATACTTATTAAAGTATCACTAAAGCTCTCTATTTTTACTCTTTCATAGCTTAATTTAACTGTATCTTAAGAAAATCAAATTAGATGCAAGCCTGCCATTTATTCTGATTATTTTACAAGCGTAATGTATGATGCTTCCGAAGAAAAGATTGGCGAGTCCAATCTAAATACAATAATTTAAGTTTCAGGCGCGATCGAGCGCGAACAAGCGAGCGCCATATTTACGCTTTGATAGAAAGCTGAGTTTATTAGGCTGTCTTTGAATACCACTAGCAACTGCACCTAAAACTGGTGTGGCAGAGAAATTTAACTGCTCTAATGCCTTGACTAAAGCGGAACAGTTTGTTTTACCCATACTTACAGTCAAAATGCTAGCATCCACATGCCTAGCTAAAAGATTTGCATCAGCAAAACCAATCAAGTGAGATGTATCGTATATCACCAAATCGAAAGTTTGTTGCAGTTGCTCTGCCAAGCTTTGCATTTGTGGCGATGAAAGCAGGATCGATGGATTCGGGGGAATTGAACCAGCAGTTAAGATAAACAAGTTATCCTTGGATATTTCTCTACTGTGCGCTGTAGCCTCGTGAAAAGCTCCATTATCCTCAGCTTCCTCAGAGCTATTACGCACTTGTTGGATCGCATACTGAAAGTTTAAACCTTCGGCGATCGCATTGCTCAGTCCTTGCGCGTTGGATAAATTTAACATTTTATGAATGGTGGGAGTCCGCAAATTTGCATCAACCAATAAAACTCTTTTACCCATTGCTGCTGCTGTCTGAGCTAAGTACAATGCAACTGTTGATTTACCATCTTCGGGAGCAGCTGAGACGATCGCTAGAGAACGAACAGTCCCATTAAAATCGAGAAAAGAAACGTTTGTGTAAAGAGAGCGGAAAGACTCCCAGAAATCAGAAACTTCAGTTTTTTGCGCCAGTCTATTATTGCGATCAAATTTTACGCTAGGAATTTCACCTAAAATTAGCAATTTAGTCTTATCTTTAATTTCTTCAGAGTTATAAAAGACGTTGTTAAGTTTATCTACAAGCAGAGCAACTCCAAAACTGACTAATAAACCTAAAGCTGTGCCTAGAACTAAATTACGCTGAACGGTAGGTGCGGTATTTTGAGGTTCGCTAGGAGGCGTGAGTATTTGCCAAGGTACTTGCTTTTGCGCAGCATCGATTCGTAGTGCTTCGCGCTTGGTTAAAAAGTGGTTTAAGTTATCGGAAGCAATTCTTAACTGCCGTTCTAAGTCATCTTTCTGACGAATAATTATCGGAAATTGTTTAGCTTGTTGTCTTAACAAGTTCTCGGACTTATTTAGGGTGTAGTCTTGCGCTTTTAAGGACTGAATTTGCTTAGCAGCATTAGTCAATTTTTGAATTTCTCTTAAACGAGCCGAACCGGGAGAGGCTGTGTCTATCAAGTCTGTCGTTCCATTTGGCAATCGATCTCCCAAGATTCGCCGTTTCTCTTTTCTGACAGCTTGCAGCAACTGCTGTTGTTGAGCTAATAGAGATTGAAATTCAGGACTATCTTCTTTGTAACGAGACGATTTCGCCGCAATTTTAGTTTCTACATCTTGAAGTAAGTTGAACAGCTTCAGATAGTGAGACGATTCGCTCAGTTCGGTAATTGCTGCCGCTGTATCCGGTTGCAATCGCAGTTTTTCGTACAGATTATTGTAAAAAGCTGTGCTACTAGATAACTGAGTCTGGATCTCCAGTCGCTTCTGTTCAATTCGATCGAGCTGATAAGAGAGATGTTGACCTTGAGTATCGGAATTCACAATACCATGTCGTTGCCGAAAACCTTGAAGGCGCTGTTGCAAGAATTCAACTTGCCGCTGCAATTGTGGTAGCTGAGATTCGACAAACTGAATTCCTAAATTAACATCTGTCTGACGTTCTTCTAGGCTGTATTTTAAGTAAGCCTCAGCTACCGTGTCCAAGACAAATTGAACTTTTTCAAAATTAGGATCTTTATAGCTAACTTCTAAAATATTTGTGTTGGGCAACAGCTTAATGTTCAATTGAGGCGTGCTGCTACCAGGGTAATATAATTGTAGTTTTTGGGTAATGGGAGACATCAACTTCGGACTTTGTAAAACCTTCAAAGTTGTCTCATCTAACCCCGGAGAATCCTTTTCTTCTTTCTCTTCCTCTTTAGAGGATACAACTTTATCTTCAGCAGTCACGGGTTCGGTTAACAGCTCGAACTTAGCGACATAGGTTGGAGTACCAGTCGCAGCTAGTAACACAGATACACTGGCAATTGCGGTTGTACCGATCAGAATTGTTAGTATTCTGCGCCGAATCGCTCCTAGCAACCAACTGACATTCAATCCACCTTCATTGGTGTCGTCAGGTTGAGTCGTGTAGAGCTGAGGCTGAGGCTGAAGTTGCTGGCTGTAGGTCTGAGGAGGCAACTGTTGAGAGGAGCTAACATTTCTCATATGTAGACTCTGTTTATTTTTTAATAACGGGTCTTAGAAACTTACTCAAGTCTGAAGTCAGCCTGATACTCAACTGAATACACAGTCTACTCGCCACTTCTCTCCCTCTTTAGGGAGTTGAGTACGTATACGACTAAAAACAAGTCCTTGCTACTCTCGATTGGGAGGGCATGTATAAATCTACCACCTAGTCTATAAGATGATCAATCCGTTTTAAACAAAATTTCGGTTTCTGGATCTCCTGTAAAGTACTTCACAGAAAGTTTACATTATCTTTATTTTTTCTTTATTGTATATCTATCACTACAGTGATTGAATGAACTTATACACAAATCTCTGCAATCCTTGCTACGGGATTTTGATGCAACCTACCAAAACGTCTACTCTATTTGATTAGTTTTTTAACTATTACAATATCTAGTTGGAGGAAACTGTTATCTGCTGAGGTAGCAATAGTTTCTGCTGGTATCAAATCTAAATCGGTGCGATACCAAACTAGGTAAGGGGATCTGAGCCGACCGATTCTTTGCGATCCAGTCAGACAAGGCTCTTGCAGTTCGTTAAAAATCGTGGGTGAGAGAGCTACTTAAGAAACATGTACGTAACAACTCGAAATTTATTTATACAATTTGGTCATCCTATAAGCCAGTTTTGGAAGCACTCACGGTGCTACCGGAGCCGAACGTCCCTTAGATGGCAACTACAATCTTTGCTTGCATTACCAGCCCGTACAAGCAAATGCTCGGGGGTTCAATTTTACTGGTTAGACTATAGAAACAGCATTTAATTTTAGAATAGCCGCTTGGCGATCGCGAACCGTTTTGGCGCTTTGTGTCACTTGCTTGGCGATCGTAAACCGTCTCTACACGACCTTACCTGAATTTGGTAAGCAAGTTAGCCTCCGTTTTTTTGCACTGAGCCAGGTATTGCTAGTTTCTCAAGCAATTTCCATCACAGCTCGATTGCCTCGTTTGCAGAATCAAACCGTACTGCCATTGTCGCATTAGCTACATCAGTGCCGTAAGGTTAACCAGTCTGTAATGGTGGCAAACGTGCAAATGACATAGTGCAAGTCTGCAACCATCTGACTCAAGGTGAGGAGATTGGCATGGCAACTTGCCGATATCTGCATAAGATTTGAGCTGGGATCGACCGCAGATGGCGGATAGTCATTCATTAGAATGCAAGTTCATGCATATAGAGTCAAATGAAACTATTAGGTAGGCTGGTAGCTGTAAGCATATGCAGACGAGAAAACTAACTATACAAGCTGGTCGTACTGAGAGCCAGTATTGGCAAGATTTGTGGCGTTACCGAGAGCTATTCTACTTCTTGGCTTGGCGGGATATTCTCGTGCGCTACAAGCAAACAGCCATAGGCATTGCTTGGGCTTTGATTCGACCATTTCTAACAATGGTTGTATTTACAGTCGTGTTTGGCAACTTGGCAAAGCTACCTTCAGAAGGCGCACCATACCCAATTTTGGTATTTGCAGCCATGTTACCTTGGCAGTTTTTTGCTAATTCCTTATCTGAGTCTAGTAATAGTTTAATCGTCAATACCAATTTAATTTCTAAAGTTTACTTTCCTCGCTTAATTGTACCCGCCAGTACAGTGATTGTCAGCTTTGTAGATTTTATGATTTCAGGCATGATTCTACTAGCCTTGATGGCTTGGTACAATTTTATTCCCGATTGGCGCATATTGACCTTACCCTTATTTATTTTAATTGCCTTTGCTGCTGCTGTAGGAGGAGGGCTTTGGTTAGCGGCACTAAACGTAGAATATCGCGATTTTCGCTATGTCGTGCCATTTATCGTTCAGTTTGGTCTGTATATCTCACCTGTTGGCTTTAGTAGCAAGATCGTACCAGAACAATGGCGTTTACTATACTCGTTAAACCCAATGGTAGGAGTGATTGATGGTTTCCGCTGGGCAATTTTAGGCGGTGAATCAAACATTTATCTCCCAGGATTCATTTTGTCAGTGGGAATTGTTATTTTGCTGGTTGCGAGCGGAGTTTGGTATTTTCGCAAAATGGAACGAACTTTCGCTGACATTATTTAAATTGGAATTTGCAATTTGAATTTGGCGATCGCCAAGCCAATATAGGTTGTATTATCAGAAATTGTATTATCAGGAGTTGAGTGCGTGTCCGAGCCACTTATTCGCATTGAGCAACTGGGAAAGAAATACATCATCAGTCACCAAAGAGAAGAACCTGCTGGTTTCTATCGCTATAAGACTTTAAGAGATGTCATCGGGAATAAGTTTCAAAGGCTTTCTAAAACATTTTTGCCACAAAATGGTAAACAAAATTTTCAATCTAATCTTGAAGAATTTTGGGCGCTCAAGGATGTTTTCTTTGAGATTAATCAAGGTGAAGCAGTTGGAATTATTGGACGCAATGGCGCAGGTAAATCGACACTGTTAAAACTTTTGAGCCGCATTACCGAACCTACCACTGGCAGCATAGAGATCGCCGGACGAGTCGCTAGTTTATTAGAAGTCGGTACTGGCTTTCATCCAGAACTAACTGGACGTGAAAATATCTATCTGAACGGCTCCATTCTTGGCATGAGTCGAGCTGAAATTAAAAAGAAGTTCGATGAAATTGTTGATTTTGCTGAAGTCGAGAAGTTTTTAGATACCCCAGTCAAGCGCTACTCTTCTGGTATGTACGTGCGTCTTGCCTTTGCAGTAGCAGCTTACTTAGAACCAGATGTTTTGATTGTAGATGAAGTTTTAGCAGTAGGTGACTCAGCCTTTCAAAAGAAGTGTTTGGGAAAAATGAACGACGTGGCTACCAAAGAAGGGCGAACAGTTTTGTTTGTCAGCCACAGTATGCAGGCGATCGCGCAATTGACTAAACGTTGCATCTTACTTTCAAAAGGAAGCGTTCAATTTGATGGTGCTACTGATACAGCAGTACGGTTATATATTGCCGGACAAAAAATGGCTGACGAGCAACCAGCTTATTACCAAGCTCCTTTAGATAAAACTGGCAACTATCTAGCTTGGGCAAAAGTACACACCTCTGAGGAACAAGGAGTTCACTGCTGGGGAGAAGCGATTTCTTTTGAGTTTGCCTTACAAGTTACTCAACCGCATGAAAGTCTGTGTTTTTCCTTCCAGATAATGAATGAGTTTCAACAACCAGTGTGTATTTTTTGGAATTTTGATCGGCAACTTCCCTTTCGTCGAGAAGCAGGATTGTTTATTCTCCGATGCGAGATCCCCAAACTTAGACTATATATGGGCTTGTATACTCTAACAACATGGTTTTCAGAGCGCCGAGGTAGTAATTTACTAGAAAATTTGAGAAATATTTGTCCGTTTGAAGTCACGATGCACGGGATCGAGCGGGAAGAGTATCCGTGGCAGTCGGATGAGTGTGTTTACTTGGAAGATGCGATTTGGCACGCAGTTCCATCAGAAAAAGTTTTGACAGAAAAACTTAATTAATCGAACGGCAGTTTTCAGGTTTAATTATAGTTAAGACTAAAAAAAGATGGCAATAAATCATGATGTAGAACTAGGCGATCGCGTGAGTATTTTTCATCCACAGTTAGTCAATCTTTATGGTTGTAAAATTGGTGCTGAAACCAAAATTGGTACTTTTGTAGAAATTCAAAAAAATGCGGTCGTTGGTGCTAGGTGTAAAGTATCATCGCATACTTTTATCTGCGAGGGTGTGGTTATAGAAGACGAAGTATTTATCGGTCATGGAGTTATGTTTACCAACGACCTTTACCCTCGTGCCACCAACGAAGATAGCAGCCTGCAAACTGAAGCTGACTGGTCTGTCATTGAGACCAGAGTAAAGCGTCGTGCTTCTATTGGCAGCAATGCCACTATCCTGCCAGGAGTCACAATTGGAGAAAATGCCATAGTTGGCGCTGGAGCAGTTGTGACTCGCGATGTTCCCGATCGCGCAACTGTAGTGGGAGTCCCCGCGCGGGTAGTCGGCAATATTGCCGATGGACGCGAATTAATGAATAACGGCTCAAAAGCGAGTATTTGAAATGACCGAACAATTCAATCTAGATGAATTTCTTATAGCTCAAGCTCAGACTGAGCAGACATTATTTACAACACAAACACCTAATATTCAAAATCTTAGCGACGGAGTTCCTTACGAACTGGGGATGAAATTCCGCAGTACAAGCGTCGGTCAGATAACTGCAATTCGATTTTGGAAAGCTGCAAGCGAGGCTGGTAATCATACTGGCAAAATCTGGGCAGCAGGTGGTGGCACTCCATTGGCAACTGTGAGCTTCTCAAATGAGACAGCATCAGGATGGCAGCAGCAAGCTCTTAGCACGCCGCTGAACATTCAAGCCAATACAACTTATGTGGTTTCTGTCAACATCAACAGCTTCTATGCTGCTTATAACGATGAATTGGCAAGCTCAATTGTCAACGGCGACCTTAGCTCGGTCGCTGACGGCAATAACGGAGTTTACAACGTAAGTCCAGGCGCTTTTCCCAGCAGTTCTTATCGCAACACCAACTATTACCGCGATGTAGTCTTCTCCGCTACCCCTGTTTCCACAATTTCTAAAGTCAGTGGCGATAATCAGAGCGGCGGAGTAGGAACAACCCTGGCTAACCCATTAGTCGTTCAAGTGAGAAACCCTGCTGGCAGCCCTCAATCAGGGGTGACTGTCAACTTTGCCGTGAGTGGTGGGGGTGGTTCCGTTTCACCTACGAGCGCCGTCACCAATGCCAACGGACAAGCAAGTACAACATTGACTTTAGGAACGACGGGTGGTGCAGCAAATACAGTTACTGCAACAGCCGATAACATAGGCAGCGTGACTTTTACTGCTTTTACCACCAGAGCCAATCCCACAAACCCCAACCCCATCTACCTAGAAAACCAAAAACCAGGTAATCCCGACTGGAGAATCCCCAACTCTAACTACGATACAAATGGTGAGATCTGTGGCTATGCTGGTGCAACCAGCGTCAATAAGGGCGGATCGTTGCCAATTAAAGTTTCTCTAGGATATAGTGCGCAATTCACTATTGACGTGTATCGCTTAGGTTACTACGAAGGTGCGGGAGCGCGATTAGTCGCTAGCAGCGGTGCGCTGAATGGAACTACGCAGCCTGCTTGTACCTTCGACAGTACGACCCGCCTGATCGAGTGTAACTGGGCAACTTCCTATACGCTGGCAATAGGTAATGATTGGACGAGCGGTTTGTATTTTGCGAAGCTGACCATCTTAGCAACTGGTAAACAGTCACAGATATGGTTCGTTGTCCGCGATGACAGTAGTACTTCTGACATCTTATTCCAGAGTAGCTTTACCACATATTTAGCTTATAGTACTTTTGGCGGTTACAGTTTATACACATATAACAGTATTGGCGGTCAAAAAGCGCTGAAGGTTTCTTACGATCGCCCGTTTTCAGCCGCTAGTATCCGTCCCGAAGAAATGCACTCCATATTACGCTGGGAGCGTCATATGGTGCGATGGTTAGAGTCTCAGGGCTATAACGTCTCTTACGTCACGAACATGGACGTTCATGAAAACCCACAGCTATTGCGACAGCACAAAATATTTTTATCCGTCGGTCATGACGAATATTGGTCGCTAGAAGAGAGAAATGCTGTCGAACAAGCCAGGGACGCAGGAGTTAATTTAGCTTTCTTCTCAGCCAACACTTGCTATTGGCGAGTTCGGTTTGAAAATAGCCCCACTGGGGGAAACAACCGCATCATGGCGTGCTATAAGGATGTGACAGATCCCGTCGCACCTACGAACAAGTTCCGCAGCCAACAAAACAATCGACCTGAAAACGCTTTGATCGGTGTCATGTATACAGGCGATAATGGGGGGTTGTATTGGACTTACGATTACAATAACCCTTACTACGGCGGGTATGATTTTGTTGTCACCAATAGTAGCGATCCTTACTACGCCAACACCAACTTGAACAATGGAGACACGCTAAGTGGGTTAGTGGGTTATGAATGGGATGCAGCGATTAATAATGGTGCTGCTCCCAGCAATCTTGTCGTTTTGAGCGAATCAGCAGTTAACCCCAACGGTTCCTTTGATTCCGATCTCCCACCTGGAACTAATATCAATATTTCCAACGCAGCCCGTTACACTGCTGCCAGTGGCGCTAAGGTATTTGCGACTGGATCGGTTCATTGGATGTTTGGGTTGGATACTGATGGCGCTCGGGTCAACCGCGAAGATATACGCGCTAAGCAAATTGCTGTCAACGTACTAGCAGACTTGGGGGCTAAGCCTCAGTCTCCAGATGTCAACATAATTGTGCCTTAAGAATAACTTCGTATGAACTTGAGATTAAAACGCCGCCGATTCGGTCAGCTAGCGATCGCTAGTGCCGCTACAACCGTACTCTCCAATTTAGCAGCCAAAAAAACAGTTGCCCAAACACAACTCGTCATTTACGGCGTGCGCCTAACCCCTGCTAGCAGTAGCATCACAGAAGACTTAGTTGATGAGAAAGCAGCAAACAAAACCCCTGGAATGATTTTGCAATCCTTAGATCTTGCCACAGGTCAGGAATTGTTATCTACTGAAATTGCCGAACAAGCCGTTCAAAATCAACAGGACGCAACTGAAACTGCAAGTAAAGCTTTTATCATCAAAAAGCAGAGCGAACGAATCACTGGTTTTACTGCCTTATCAGATGGGACATTTGTTGTTGCGGCTCTAGCATCGACTCGCAAGGGCGATCTAAATCGCTTCATCGTTTTCAGTCCAGATAGTAAAAAGTCCGCTACAAAAGGCTTGAAAGCTAAAAAAATCAAAAAGAACAATACAATTGAGAGCCTACTCGCCATTCAACAAGACCAACTTCTAGGTATTGTTAGCCTTACCCAAGGTCAACCGCCTTTCGAGCTAGGATTAATTGACTCAAAATCAGGTCAAGTCGATTCTCGCTCCGATCTACCAAATTTACCTCCATTTAATCGGTACAGCAATCTCGCCCAATCCTCGGATGGCAACATTTACGGTACTAGTATCGATCCTGGTGGCAACCCAATTCTGGTGCAGTTCGATCTGACAAATAAGTCTCCGATCACTGGTAGAGGAAGAGTTATCAATTTAGTGGAACTGAGGTTTAACGGTCGTCCTTTATCAAATGACTTGGCATGTCTCGCCTTTTCTCCCTCCAATCAACTATTTGCACTTGCCGATCCCAATCTAGAAGGCAGTAATTCTTTATTTTCTGTCGATCTGCAAACCGGACAGATGCAATTTCTTAGAAAATTTGCCGTTGATAAGATTGCTTTTAGCAAAGTCTAAAAACTATTAGCTAACCGATCGATCGCTATCGTTTTTTTTTAGTAATTGAAGTTTTGTAACCTTACTTCTACCGATCTACTCCTATGACAAATACTCGCGATCGCTTAACACAAAATGTCGATTCAAGTACTTACCCCGAGCAGGGAAATATTTGTACAGACAAGCAAAATTCGGCAATTCATACAATTAATATTGGTGTCATAGGCTATGGCTATTGGGGTCCCAATTTAGTCCGTACCTTTGCCGATCTCCCAGGAGCAAAGGTCGTAGCTGTCAGCGATTTTAAAATAGAAAGGCTGGCTAAAGTGCAATCGCGTTACCCAGCCGTGAAAGTAACGACAGATAGCCAAGACTTATTTGCAGATCCAAATATCGACGCGATCGCGATCGCGACCCCAGTTTCGACTCATTACGACTTAGCCTTAGCAGCTTTGCAGGCTGGCAAACACGTACTCGTCGAAAAACCAATGACTGTCAGCTCCCAACAAGCCATCAGACTGATTGAGGAAGCTCAACGGCGGAATTTGGTACTGATGGTAGACCACACCTTTGTTTACACGGGTGCAGTCCGTAAGATGCAAGAACTCGTTGCCAGCAAAGCAATAGGCGACGTTTATTACTACGATTCTGTCCGGGTCAACTTGGGGCTATTCCAGCACGATGTGAATGTGATTTGGGATTTGGCAGTCCACGACCTCTCGATTATGGACTACGTGTTACAAGCTAAGCCAACCGCTGTCTCGGCGACAGGGATGAGTCACATTCCTGGCGAACCAGAAAACATTGCCTACCTAACATTATTTTTTGACAACAGCGCGATCGCCCACATTCACGTAAATTGGCTAGCGCCAGTTAAAGTTCGTCGTACCCTGCTTGGGGGCAGTCAAAAAATGATCTGCTATGACGACTTGGAGCCATGTGAAAAGATTAAGGTATACGACAAAGGAATTACAGTCAATGGCAGTCCTGAGAACGTTTACCAAATGTTAGTTGGCTATCGCACCGGAGATATGTGGTCGCCAAAGTTAGATATGACTGAAGCATTGCAAACCGAAGCATTACACTTTGTTGATTGCATCCAGCAAGGCAAACGTCCAATTACCGATGGGGAAGCAGGACTGCGGGTCGTCAGAATTCTAGAGGCTGCTACCCAGTCCATCAAGCAGCAAGGTCAATTAGTTGAACTAAGCGGAGTAGAGGTAGCAGTATGATCCCATTTGTAGACTTAAAAGCGCAGTATTTGAGCATTAAAGACGAAATTGATGCTGCTGTTTTTAAAGCTTTAGAAAGCACGCAATTTGTGCTAGGTAGCGAGGTTGTTGCTCTCGAAGAAGAATTCGCTCATTACTGTAATGCCGATTCTGGCATTGCTGTCAATACAGGCAC
>NZ_PYCI01000250.1:0-2903 GCF_003015105.1 Chroococcidiopsis sp. CCALA 051
AGGCAGCAGAGGAAGCAATTCTATCCACTAGCCACTAGCCACTAGCCACTGATAACTGATAACTGAAGTAAGATGCTTTTAAGGAAGATCGATTGCCATAATTTTAGATGAAATGATGCATAAATCTAGATCGAGAAGGGATGGTAGAACTCATGGCAGATAAAATGCAGTGGGCAAACGCCCTATCAACTCGCCCTTCTTTAGAGGCTGCGGTGGCGGAAGTTGTGGAAGTGGCAACTTCTGCTTTACAAGCACCAATAGATCTAGGTATAGTCTTTATTTCGTCAGCTTTTACCAGCGAATATTCTCGCCTGCTGCCTTTGCTGAAAGAACGCATATCCATCCCAGTGCTAATTGGCTGTAGCGGTGGTGGAATTATTGGGATGGATGGGCAAAAACAAACCCAAGAAATAGAAGATTTACCAGCCCTGAGCTTGACGTTAGCACATCTTCCTGGCGTGCAAGTCAAGCCGTTTCATATCGTCTCAGAGGAATTGCCTGACTTAGATAGCTCTCCTAATACCTGGGAGGAGCTTTTGGGCGTTCCTACATCTCCTACACCGCAATTCATTTTACTAGCTGAACCATTTTCATCTCAAATCAACGATTTACTTGCAGGACTAGACTTTGCTTATCCTGGTTCGGTGACTGTTGGCGGACTTGCCAGCAGTAGTCAAATGGGTGGTCGAATCAATTTGTTTTTCAACGATAAAGTCTACCGTGAAGGAGCAGTCGGTGTTGCTTTAAGCGGAAATGTCGTGTTGGAAACTATTGTGGCGCAAGGTTGTCGTCCGATTGGCAAACCTTATCAGATCGGCGCTTGCGATCGCAATATCGTCTTAGAACTCGAAGCTCAACCCCCCTTGACAGTGTTGCGAGATATATTGGAAGACTTAAGCGAAGACGATCGCGAGTTGGCACAAAATTCCTTATTCATTGGTGTAGCGCGAGACGAATTCAAGCAAGATTTAGAACAGGGGGACTTTCTCATCCGTAACTTACTAGGAGTAGACCCGAAGTTTGGCGCAATTGCGATTGGCGATCGCATTCGTCCAGGACAGCGCATTCAGTTTCATCTACGCGATGCCAATACCTCAGCTGAAGACTTAGAATATTTGTTGCAACGCTATCAAATTCAAACTCAATCTTCTCCTGCTGCGGCTGGAGCGCTAATGTTCTCCTGTCTGGGCAGAGGTGAAGGACTTTATGGTAAAGCTAATTTCGATTCGCAATTATTCCGCCAATACTTACCAGGTCTACCCTTGGGCGGCTTTTTCTGCAACGGTGAAATCGGTCCTGTTGGCAATAGCACCTTTCTGCACGGGTATACCTCTGTTTTTGCTATATGTAGGGAACAGTGACCAGTTATCAGTTGACAGTTATCAGTTATCGGTAAAGAAAGGGTGTGGGGCGACAGTGACCAGTGACCAGTGACCAGTTACCAGTGACCAGTTAGTTATTCGATCTCCTCTGCTCCCTCTGCCCCTCTGCTTCCTTGTCCCCTTTGTCCTCCTCTGCCCCTCTGCTCCCTGCTCCCTGCTCACTGCTCCCTAAACTAGTGGTTATTCGCGTTCGTCAGCACGTCAATCCGTTAGCTAATAAATATCAAACTCCGGTTAATCCGCCAGAGTGGGATAAGATATTTGCTCTGCCTACCCAACCGCTACATCTAGATATAGGTTGCGGGAAGGGACGTTTTGTGTTAGGGATGGCGCAGCTAGAGTCTAGTTGGAATTTTCTCGGACTGGAAATTCGGGAACCGTTAGTAGATGAGGCGAATAAGTGGCGGGATGAATTGGGATTGACCAATTTGCATTACCTATTTTGTAATGTGAATAATTCGCTATTACCTATTCTCAGTTCTTTACCAGAAGGAGTATTGCAGCGCGTCACGATTCAGTTTCCCGATCCTTGGTTTAAAAATCGCCATGCTAAACGGCGAGTCGTACAACCGGAGTTGGTAGAAGAAATCGCAAAATATCTCATTCCTGGGGGAATCGTATTTTTACAATCAGATGTTGAAGCGATCGCAGTAGAAATGCGCGATCGCTTCCTTGCCCATACCGCATTTCAAATCCAAAGTGAAGAATGGTTGTCAGAAAATCCCTTACCTGTAGCCACGGAAAGGGAAAAGTCTACCCTGTCGCGTGGCGAACCCGTGTATCGGACTGTGTTCTCCAAAAGTTAAACCCAAGACGGCAACCACATCCGCCAGCGATAACTTTCAGGAGATAGCGGTAGACCTAAATAAAGCGGCATCCAAAAGACAAAAGCCAGAAGAATCAAAAATATTGCCGTTACGCCTAACAGCCGTAGGTTTCTGTGATAACTGCGCAACCATCGATCGACGATCCAAGCCAAGGCTAGCACGGCAAACACCGAAGCACCCATGTAGTGGTACAAAAACGTACAGCGCGTCACCCGCATCCAGGGTAATAAATTAGCCAACCAATTCAGGGTAAAGAACAAATAAATTCCAAGACTTTGAAGTTCAAAATTTTGAATTCTAGGATTTTGTGATGTGGCAGAATTAACAGTTGCAAACGCAATCGCGCTTTTAGCAACTACCCAAACAGCATACAAAATTGCAACAGCGGAGAACCACCACAAGATCGGATTTCCCATTGCGTGTACGTCGTAGATGACTTTTGCACTCGCTTCTGGTAGGGGTGGTCCCACGACTGGTACTGATTCGTCAAGAGAAATGGTAGTTTTGTAAAAATAGGCAACCGGACGCAACATCAACAACCAGGTGTACCAGCGAGAACAATATGGATGCACGTCTGCACTACTACCGATGCGCTGGTGATAGAACAAGATCTCGCGCTGCATTTCCCAAAAGTTAGGTGTGGGATTGAGCATGAGGTGAGGAATCCAACTGATACTGTAAATGGCAACAGGGA
>NZ_PYCI01000178.1:0-11866 GCF_003015105.1 Chroococcidiopsis sp. CCALA 051
GTTAAACCTACACTCAGTCCTGAGAGAATTTGATTTTGTAACTGCTGTTGAATTGCATTTAGATCGACTATAATGTTACGATTGCGTAGAAAGACCTCTAGGTTTTCTACCAATGGAATTAAAGAGTTTAAAAAAGCTGTAATACTATTAATTAGCTGTTGTGCTTGAGATACTAAGGATAAACCAACAGTAATTGTGAGCGCAATAATTAATACTAAACTCACCAGAAAAACTATAGCAACTGCTACATAGCGAGGCAAGTATTTTTGCAACCACTGTACGGGATAGCTGAGCAAAAACGCTAAAATCGCAGCAAATGAGAAGATTGCAATAACATCCTCGAAATATTTCAGCAGCAAGATAGAAGCCCAACCAGAAAGAAAAAATAGCAAGAAACGCACCAATACCAAATTATTTAAACGTTCCCAAAAATTCGGTGGTTCCTGCATATCTGGCTTCATAAGTACGATCGCTATTTGCTTAACATAGGTTTCCAGCTAGGAATACAGCATACGGTAGCTGCTGGAAATAATCACCTACCTCAAGCAGCAGATAGCTCTTGTACGAGGACGTATGGCTGGACGATCAAAGTATTGAACTGCTTAGCGCGATCGCTATTCCAATCAGAAAGTTGATGATTAGAAGGCTTAGCAATCAATGCTTCACCGATCCAATGTTGTACCGCAGTTACGTTATCATTCGCGATCGCCACTCCAACATCAAGAATATCGAGCTGTGGTGCAACAACTACCAATGCATCTCGCATCGCATGAGGAATTAACCACTCCCACTCAGCTCTATCTAAACTTTCTGCCAGTTCTGTTCTTAAATCTTCCATCAATCTGAAGTTATGACAATATTTTTACAGTTTATCGTTTATGAGGTAGCAGTGAGTGGCTAGCGGCTAGTGACTGGTGACTAGATAAAGAATCCAGCCACTAGCCACCAGCTACTAGCCACTGATAACTGATTATCTTCCCAATTCGTGTAGCGTAGTAATCACGGCAGCACACTGTCGCGTGATGGCTTGTAATTCTTCCTTGTCAGTGGAAGTAGGAGGGGGAATGACTTCGCCAATTCTTACGGTGATTGGGACGGGACGGGGAACGGCAGAACCTTTCATTAAAATTTTTTCAGTTCCCCACAGGCTGACGGGTAAAAGTGGAGCTTGAGCTTTGGCTGCGAGTAATGCGGCTCCGCGTTTGGGATCGGTAATGCGTCCGTCAGGCGTGCGCTTTCCCTCTAAATAGACACCAATCGCCCAGCCTGCTTCTAAACATTTTAGTGCAGCACGAATAGCCTTGCGATCGCCCGCCCCGCGACTGACTGGATAAGCACCGTACAACTCAATTGCTTGCTTCAAAACCGGAACGTCAAACAACTCTTCTTTTGCCATGTAAGCCACTGGTCGTCTCATACAAGCCGAGAGCAGTGGCGGATCGAAGTAACTAGCATGATTGCTCACTACCACCAACGATCCCTTTTGGGGGACATTTTCCGCGCCAAAAATGCGTCCCCGAAAATAAGCGTGCAGCATCGGACTGACGACCGAATATTTAAATAGGTAGTACAGCAGCAGACTGGCAAATGGTTCGCGTTCTCTTGGCATGGGGAATCGGTAGTCGGGAGGCGGGAGTCGGGAATCGGGAGCCGGGAATCGGGGGACAAGGAGGACAAGGGGGACAAGGAAGCAGTTCTAGCCACTAGCCACTAGCCACTAGCCACTAGCCACCAGTCACTGATAACTGTCAACTTACGACTTACCACTAATATTTTCTAAACCTAAGTCAGGGGAAGTCCGCTTGATTAATCCGGTCAGGACGTTACCTGGACCAATTTCTACTACCTGTTGCACGCCTGCTTCTACAAAGCGTTGAACTGTCTCGCGCCAACGAACTCCACCTGTCATTTGGCGTGTCAGGCGATCTTTTAAAATCGCTGCATCTACAGTTGGCACTGGTTCCACGTTCGATAAAACTGGAATTGTTGCCGTGTTAAAGGTTACGGTTTCTAATACTTGTTGAAACTCGCTAGCGGCTGCTGCCATAAATGGCGAGTGAAAAGCTCCCGATACTTTTAAGGGCATAGCCCGTTTTGTTTTGATGTTAGCAATCAACTCTTGCACGGCAGTGGGAGTGCCAGAAATTACGACCTGAGCTGGGCTATTATCATTTGCCAGGACAACATCAGACATTTGTTGCAGTTGAGTTTCTAGCTGGGTGCGATCAAAACCAATTAAAGCCGCCATCATCCCACCAGAAACGCTGTCCATCAGTTCGGCACGGCGTTTAATTAGGCGTAATCCCGACGACCAATCAAACACGCCAGCAACGTAGAGAGCAGCATATTCTCCTAAGCTATGACCTGCTACTAAGTCTGGTTGTCGTCCTTGTTGTCGTAACAAGTCAGCAAGAACAGATTCTACAACGTACATACAAGGCTGGGTGTAGAGCGTGCGCGACAGGCTATCATCTTCGCTTTGGCAAATTTCAACAACAGACCAACCTAAAATTTCTTCTGCCTGGGCAAACTTATCTTTGGCATAGTCGATTTCTAACAAATCCATCCCCATGCCAGTTGCTTGCGAACCTTGCCCTGGAAATACCCATGCTGTTTTAGTCATTTGTCATTTGTCATTTGTGAGTGGCTGGTGGCTCGTGGTTAGTGGCTAGTCACCAGTCACCAGCCACTAGCCATTGATAACTGGTCACTGATAACTGATTCACCTACTTCCATTGAAAAATGGCGGCTCCCCAGGTCAAGCCTGCGCCAAAGCCAGAGGCGGCGATGATGTGGTTGGGTTGCACTTGTCCTTGGCGGACTGCTTCGTCGAGTGCCAGGGGAATGGAGGCGGCGGAGGTGTTGCCGTAATGGGCGAGATTGCTAATAACTTTACGGGCGGGAATTTTCAAGCGATCGGCTACAGCATCGAGAATGCGCTGGTTAGCTTGATGTAGGAGCAACCAATCGATGTTGTCAACAGTGAGATTGGCACGAAACAGGGCTTTGTCAATGACTTCTGGAACTCTCTGCACGGCAAAACGATAGACTTCTTTACCGTTCATGGTGATGGGTTGATAAGTTCCTTGAGTCACTTCCACACCATCCATGAGTTGTTTCGGTTTGCCCTGATAGCTGAGGTTGAGACAGTGGTTTTCCGTACCGTCGCTTTTGAGTTCAAATCCGAGTAAGCGATCGCGTTTGTCTGCTTGCATCACGACAGCTCCCGCACCATCGCCAAAGAGGACGCAGGTACGCCGATCTTCCCAATCTACCCAACGAGACAGCACATCTGCCCCAATCAGCAAAACGTTCTGATAGACTCCCGTGCGGATGTATTGGGCAGCAGTAACCATGCCAAACACAAATCCAGAACAAGCTGCGGTCAGATCGAAGGCTACAGCATTACTCGCGCCCAGCCGTGCTTGGACTTGACAAGCACTCCCAAACAGATCGTCGGCGCTGGACGTTGCTAAAAGAATCAGATCGATTTCGGCTGGTGTAATGCCTGCCATCGCGATCGCCTCTTGTCCAGCAGCAGAGGCGATCGAGCTTAAAGACTCCGCTGCCGTGGCTAGCCGTCTGCTACCAATGCCCGTACGACTCCTAATCCACTCATCGGATGTGTCTACCAGCTGACTGAGACTCTGGTTATTTAAAACGGTTGCTGGTGTGGCAGAACCGCTACCTGTAATAATTACGCCTGATTGTTGTACCATGCTTCTCCCTGTAGAAGGGGCGAGGAGTGAAGGGTGAGGGGGTTAAACTTTTCCCTCGCTCCTCGCTCCTCGCTCCTCGCTCCTCATTCTTCCGCGATCGCTACCGAACCCTGAATTCGCTCTAGCACTTCGTTATCTACTGCTTCTCTTGCCAGACGAATGGCATTAAAAATCGACGGCGCTTGAGAGCTACCGTGGCTGATAATGCAGATCCCTGCGACACCCAAAAGCAATCCGCCTCCGTGTTCGGCATGATCTACCCGCTGCTTGATCCGTTTCAGGTTTGGTCGCAACAGCGATACGCCTAACTGACCGTGCAATCCTTGGGGTAATTCTTCGCGCAGGATTTGCAGCAATACTTCTCCCACTGCTTCGGCAAATTTCAACAGCACGTTACCAGCAAAGCCATCGCACACGATTACATCAAAATCACCCGAGAGAATATCTCGCCCTTCGGCATTTCCGACAAATGGAACTTTAGGGTTGGCTTGGAGTAGTTGGTAAGCTTGAAGTGCGAGATCGTTCCCTTTGGATTCTTCCTCGCCAATATTGAGCAAACCGACTTTAGGTTCGGAAATACCTAGAACGTATTTGCTGTACACCGTCCCCATAACCGCAAATTGTTCTAAGAACTTGGGGCGACAATCGACGTTTGCACCCACATCTAGGATCAAAACTTGCTTGCTAGCAACGATTGTGGGAAACACGGCTCCAATCGCTGGGCGATCGATTCCAGATAGTCTTCCCAAACGTAATAATGCCGATGCCATCGCTGCACCTGAGTGTCCGGCTGAGACTACGGCATCTGCCTGTTGTTGCTTGACCAAATTCATTGCTACGTTAATCGAAGCTTTGGGCTTGCGCCTAATGCCACTTAGAGGCTCCTCGTGCATTTCTATCGTCCCTTCCGCAGGGACGATTTCCAACTGACCGAGATTAGTATTAGCGGGCAAGACGGCTTCAATAGAGTGGCGATCGCCCACCAGTATGACCTCTACGCCTAATTCATCCCTTGCTCGCAGAGCACCAGCAACAATTTCAGCGGGTGCGTGGTCTCCCCCCATAGCGTCTATTGCGATTCGTGCGCGAGTCTTTCCCATTGATGACAGTTCCAGAAACCTTAAAGATCTTACCAGTTATCAGTAGAGACGTTACATGTAACGTCTGTACAAAGCGATCGGCGAGCGGAAGTCGTAGGGGCGGGTTTTTTCGCAGATCTGTACTGGAACAAATAATTCTTCGCTCAAACCCGCCCATAAGAGTCAGGAATAATTGCGAATTGCAAATTGCCAATTACGAATTGAATTGTCTCCTGCTAAAAGGTAAGCAATTAAGTCCGATCTGTCAAACTTACTGGCGGCGAAGTTTTAGGTACTGGTGCAAAGCTTTGCGCTCCTGCGGAGCTGATAATGATGGGTTGCAGGATCGCCGTATTGGCAATGGAATTATTTGCCAAGGTAAATAGTGGGTTAGAGAGAATTCCAGCTAGAGATGTCGCAATTAAAGAAAGTACGATACCCACTTGTAGCGGACGCATCCCTGATAAAGTCCAGTTGATTTCGGGATAGTTTTTCACCACATCGGACATTTCCTGCGGTTCTTTGACCACCATCATCCTGACGACACGGATGTAGTAGTAAATTGAAACTACGGTGGTAATTAGTCCTAGCAATACCAATCCATACTGTCCAGCTTGCCAGCCAGCCCAGAATAAATAGATCTTGCCGAAGAAACCGGCTAATGGTGGAATACCTCCCAAAGACAGCAGGCAAATGCTGAGGCATAGAGTCAGCAAGGGATCTTTTTGATATAAACCTGAGTATTCGCTAATTTGGTCGGTTCCCGTGCGGAGGGAGAATAGAACGACGCAGCAGAAGCCGCCCAGGTTCATAAACAGATATACCAACAGGTAAAACACCATACTGGCGTATCCTGCTTCTGTACCCGCAATTAAACCAATCATGACGAATCCGGCTTGGGCGATGGAAGAATAAGCCAACATCCGTTTCATGCTGGTCTGAGCTAGAGCAACGACGTTACCCAAAATCATACTCAGGACAGCGAGGGCGGTAAAGACAAACTTCCACTCGCTAGAAAGTAAGGGAAAAGCAGTAGAAAGAAGGCGAATGGCAAGGGCAAACCCAGCGGCTTTAGAACCTACAGATAAGAAAGCAATGACTGGAGTGGGCGCACCTTCATAAACGTCTGGAGTCCATTGGTGGAAAGGTGCAGCGGAGATTTTGAAGCCAATTCCCGCAATGACGAAGACGAGGGAGATCGCCAGACCGAGAGACTGACCCGCGTTAGCTTGGACGATTCCAGTGGCGATCGCGCTCAGTTCAGTTTGTCCGCCCGAGAGTCCGTAGAGTAGGGATACGCCGTAAAGGAAGACGGCTGTAGAGGAAGCACCAATCAATAGGTATTTCAGCGCCGCCTCGTTAGAACGGGGGTCGCGTTTGGTGTATCCCGTCAGCAGGTAAGAGGAAATACTTAAAGACTCTAGAGAGATAAAAATCATCACCAGCTCGTTTGCTCCAGAGAGGAACATTCCGCCTAAAGTAGCAGTGAGCAAAATGACGAGGAACTCCGCCAAAGCAGTACCACTTTTTTCGATGTAGGTAATTGACATCAAAATGGTGACAGCGGCAGACAGCGCGATAATACCGCGAAAAACTATGCTCAGGTCATCACCATTAAAGCCGCCTAAGAAAGCTATTGGATTGGCAATATCCCATTGAAAATAGAGAGCGATTATGGAACCAAGCAGCCCTGCGATCGCTGCATAAGCAACCCAGCGCGAGGAACTACGACCCACAATCAAGTCACCAACTAAAACCACCATGAGAGTAACGAGGACGATACTCTCTGGCAAAATCGTCCCAGCATTCAACTGGGTTGCAAGATTGGCTAAATCCATACTCTTTGTATTCAGTTGCGATGTATCAGTTGCGATGTATCAGTTACGCTCATTGAGCATCAGGACTGACTGTGTTAGTTTTATTTTCTCTTAATCCGATCCCCTTTCGGTCACGCCACCCCAGCTAATATTAGCGTTAACTGGGATTGAGAGGATAAGTTTTACTTGTTACATTAGGGCGAGTGAATGCAGAGCGTTGTAAATTTCTTATAGCTGATTTTCATTTACATATGGCGATCGCTAATCTAGATATACCGAATATTAGCCATCATAATTGTGAAAGAAAAAAGCCCGACAAATCGGGCTAGGCGATCGTAAATCTCCTAGAGACGTTATATGTAACGTCTCGACAACCGATAACTGATAACTGACAACTGTTTACTGACTCAAAGTTGTCCCCGTCGTAGAGAAATTAGACAGGAAATCTGGAATCGGATTGCCTCCATTACGTCCCACGGCAGGAATTTCTAGCAAATCGTCTGTGGCTTGTCCTTTACCATCATTAACTACAGCATTTTGGTTACCTGGGTGTCCGTTGGGAACAAAAAGCTGTGGGTGGTCGAAGGGCGCTCTTTGAAAGCGAACTCGCTCATCGGTTAGTCCGCGCAGGAAGGCAACAAACGCTTGTTTTTCATTAGTGGTCAAATTCAGCACTGGCAAACCGCCAAAATCTCCACCGCGACTGTAAAAATCTATCACTTGCTCCAAAGTCAAAGTTCCGCCGTTGTGGAAATAAGGAGCAGTCAGTTCCACATTTCGCAGTCCTGGAGTTTTGAAGGCTCCATTCGCCAGGATGGTATCGCTGGGACTTAGGGGTGGATCGAGCGTGGGTGGATTTTCTCCTAATAGTTGCGAGAATTTCCCTTGCTGTGCCAACCGTGCTTCAGAGAGCGAATTGCCAAACCCATCATCAGCACCTAAAGCAACGTCTTCCTGTGGAGGTCTAACTCCAATGGCAAAAAATCCCGTATCTTCCACAGGGGTTCCAGGAATTGGCGCTCGTCCGATTCTGCCACGACCAGAAACATTCCGAAACGAAGCCGCAGTTAGTTCTGTACTTGCATGACAGCCAATACAACCCCTGCGAGTGAAAAGCTGCCATCCCTGCTGTTGCTGCGGGGTAAAAGCACTGCGGTTTCCTGCTAAGAATTGGTCGAAGGGCGTTTGGCTGGAAACTAGAGTAGATTCATAGGCTTGAACTGCTAATCCAAAAAATAGCGAGAAATTGTATTCCGCCAGCGTATACTCAATTGTTGATAGAGGGCGATTTCGCGGTCGGCGATAGAATCTCCGCCTACCCGTATTCGGATTGACGCGAATCACCATGTTAGAGTCCCACCACTGAGGTTGGAAAGCTTCTTGAATCATCTGCTCGTAGGTTTTGTTTAAACCTGGCTGAGGTGCTTTACTAAAAGCTCCTAAAACGCTGTCATTGCTGGCGACGCGCTGTTTTGCTAAAGGTGGCAAAGCCAGGAGTTTTTTACCTGCCTTTCTCCCTATTCTCCTGATGATTCTCCGGCGAGTCGATTGTGCTGTCGTAGCGCTAGTTTCCGCGATCGCATCTGTTGAGGCGGCGATATCGGCACTGTTACTATCAACTAAATTACCGTTAGTATCCCTCACCCTCACGGTGTTATCCGTATCAGATAAATCGATGACTAATGGTGCTATTGGCAAATCTTCGGCTGCTGTCTCAACTGCTGTGGTTATGGGTGCTACGGCTTGGGAAGCCAAAGACGAATTTTTAATTCTGACTGGCACATCCCGCAAGCGCCTGCGGTTAGTGGCTTGTAAGACTAAAGCTTCTGGGTTTCTCAATCCAGAGCGATCGACTCCATTAAATATATTTTGGGCGCTGCCGTCCCAGAAATTACGGAAGTTAAAGACTGCATCGATAACACTTGGAGAGTGACGATCTGTGACGCGCCGCGTGTTGATACCTTGAACTCTGAAGATATCATCTGGCTGTGGCGTGACGTTATCTTGATCGCTTCCAGGCACGATATCGACAAAATCAGCTCGAAATACCCCTTGGGAGCCTGCAATATCATTGCTGTCAGATATAACCCTAGAGGCGATATTATTGGGGTCTTCTAGCTGATGAAAGGGAAAATCTGCCGCTGTTAACTGGTAATTAGGTGCGCCAGCAAGATTAAATACGCGATCGCCTGCCTTTAATCCTGGGTTGAGTTGGTTTTTCGAGCGGCTGTCTGCACCTGCTTTAAAGTGGCAAGTCGCACAAGTGACATTACCATCCGTACCGAGTTGCATATCCCAGAATAAAGTTTTTCCCAAAGCGATCGCAGCGGTTTTGTTGCGAATAAATTCGCCAATATTGTCGGGTTCGGGAATGGATACTTGGTTTAAAGGTACGATTGGCGGACTACCAACTTGTGCTGATACAGTATGTCCGGTTAAGACTGTAAAAATCACAAGTAGGGCGATCGTAATACTAGTTTTGAGTTTTCTCGATAGCTTATTCCCTCCGAATTGCCGAGCTAAAAACGAGGTGAAAAAGCGAATACCAGCCAAAAAAATAGCTGTTAGCTTAGCAAAAAAACGAGTCATGAAACGATAAAAAACTGTTTCGTTTTCTTTGTTCGATAACTCGTTTGGTGGTTTATGCTTCAAACCATGACTCATGGCAAAATTCCCTTTGTTGGTTTGAGTAGAGATAAAATCTCTGCTTCCACAAAACAACATTGGTTAGCTTAATTACTTAAAATCGTAATATTTTGATATATTTTGTCATTTGTTATTGGTTAACCGATCACTGATAATTGATAACTGATACAGTAATCCTATTTGATTCATGAACGTGGAGCAGGCTTCTAGCCTGCTTTACAAATCATTTAGAACTGCTATAACTGATAACTGATTTCAGGCTATCCACAGTTCTTGGGCAAATCTGACTGAGAACAAGATTAGTAAAATGGTGAAAAAAACTAATGTTATATATCCCCAACGCGGATGGCGGGACAGTAATAAACTAAGTGCAATTGGTAACGAGACAATTCCGTAAACTAATCGAGTTAAAGACCAAGTACTACCAGAAATAAGTAACAATCCTAAACCACAAAAACCATAGGCGATCGCTATAGTAGTTAGTTGGTGGCGCATATACCATAACAAGTAAATCCCACCTAAAACAGCAACCGTATTCAGCAACGGATCGCCTGCTAACAGCCACAAAGCCAAAACGAGGACGCAAAAACCATAGCCTACCTTAACTGGATTGAATCGGCTACGCCAGCGCCAAAGACAATAAGCCAAAGCAATTATGGCGATAAACAACAACGGATGCAGCGGATCTTCGATCCTTCCAGACTTCCAGTTAGCAGTGCCGACAACAACTTGCATCAGCATCTTCCACCAACCTTGTACGTCAACCCCTAGCGATCGCTTCCATTCCTGCTGGGCGCGTCCGAAAGCCAGCCAATCGCCTAAATAAATCCTACAGTAGAGGCTGTAGAGTAATAGACCGCTGCCAGCTGCCAAGCTAGCAAGATAGGCGATCGATTGGCGGCGTTCTTTCCACGCAGTAATAATTAAGGCAGGCACGATCGCAATTCCGGTTGGGCGAGTCGCCGTAGCCAACATTCCCCACAGCGCCACCCCAGGATACTGCTTAAATTCAAAAGCGCGTAAAGTTGCCGTACTGCAAAGTAAATATAGCCCTTCCGTATAGACTACCGTACCAAACAATGACAGCGGACACCAAGCTAATACGGCTGCACTCCACCGGGCTGCATTTGTTCCATACTGCCGAGCCATCCAATTAGCTAGTAATAATAATGCGCCTAAAAACGCCAAATTATTTACTAATACCCCCGCCACTTCTGCTGATAACCCCAGCAGCATCAAAGCACGGATACATAGAGGAAACAACGGAAAAAAAGCAACATTGTCTCCTGCATAACCAGAAGTTGCAATTTGTTGATAAAAGACGCTATCCCAATGAGAAAATACTCCCCAACCAAAATTAGGAATAACGCCTCCTGGTGGTTTTGGTAGCGTAGGTGCAACTAGTAACATTGCCATGCTGACTACCAAGCGGCTCAACAGCCACATACAAGCAGCAAATCTTAATTCATTTCTCATTATTCAGTTATCAGTAGAGAGTGACTAGTGGCTGGTGGCTAGTGGCTGTTTATCTAGTCACCAGTCACTAGTCACTAGCCACTCACCAGTTACCAACTACCTTTGTCAAAGCCAATTTAGCCGCTCCCACGATTCCGGCTTGATTGCCTAACTCGGCGCAAACTAACTGCAAACCCTCGCGGGAACAGGGTTCAACTCGACGCTCAATTTCAGCCCATGTTGCCGGAAAGAAAAACTCCGCACACGCACACGCACCACCACCGATCGCCACTGCTTCTGGCGATAGTACGTATACCAGACTTGCCAACCCTGCTCCTAAATCCTTACCATATTCCGACCAAAATTGCAAAGCCGCGGGATCTCCAGCTTCAGCCAAAGCGCCTAACTCGGCTGGTTCCTTGCCCGTGCGCCGTCGGATCGCTGTTACCGAAACGTACTGTTCTAAAGAGCCTTGATTGCCACTTTTACAGGGTAGACCATCAGGATTGAAGGTGATTAACCCCAGTTCCCCAGCCGCGCCGCGATGCCCGCTAAATAGTTTGCCATCAAGGATAATTGCCCCACCGACACCCGTACCTATAGTCAATAAAATAAAATGCTTGAACTTGCGCCCTACCCCCAACCACGCTTCCCCTACGCCCGCACAATTGGCATCGTTAGCAACGACTGTCGGTAAACCCGTTTTTGCTTCTAACCAATCGGCTAAAGGAACGTTGTACCAGTCAGGAAGATTAATCGCAACTTTCGCAATTCGCCCCGCCGCATCAGCGGGACCGGGAGTTCCGACACCAATCGCCACCGCTTGCCGTTGCGGATCGACTTGAGCGATCGCCTCTACCATTGCCAATAGTACCGCTGTTGGCGTAGCTGGTTGGGGCGTAGGTACGGTTAAAGACTGCAAGCAAGTTCCATCCGGCAAAAATCGCCCTAACTTAATTGCCGATCCACCCAGATCGATACCGATGACTTGATGGTCATTTGTCATTTGTCATTTGTTGTTAGCTGACGTTAACTGATAACTGGTCACTGGTCACTGGTCACTGGTCACTGATTTTGCTGCCAGTTGCGATCGCAATATCTACTTTGTTTATTTTGACCGAGCGATCGCTGTAGAGTTGTGCCATGAGAC
>NZ_PYCI01000179.1:0-11783 GCF_003015105.1 Chroococcidiopsis sp. CCALA 051
AGATGTGTATAAGAGACAGATATTGAGCTGATTGATAAACTTTGTAAAGATGTCAGTCAGTTAACTCTTAAATATGCATTAGCAGAAATTAACAATTTACTAGAAGCAAGACAAGAAAAAGCTAAGAACGATTTTAAGCTTTTGCCAATCTTTACAATGACTCTTGTTATTACTATTATTTATGTGTTAGGTATCCCTGTAGAATTTTTTGGTAATCCCTTACTTTATGGAGCGATCGCAGGAGTATCAGGAGTTGTAATTACTGCTAAACCAATAATTGAATTTACTGCGGAATCAGGATTACAATCAGGAATTTTTGCACTCAAGCGTAGTGTATTTTTACTAGAACAAGCGAAGAGCATATTAGAGAATATTGAAAAAGAAAATATTCAAAATATTAAAAGTTAAGCAAAATTGCTTAGTATGCTGAGAATCTTATTAACAAAAGTTTACAAATAGAGGTGTGGCAAAGCTCTCCTGCTACTTCAGTTGCAAAATGTTATAACAAAGACCGCGATCGCCTAGACAAATAGGCGGGTACACTTGGATTGTCATAAAGGGTTTAATTAAAATAAGCCAAAATAGATTGAAGAATAGCAAAATGCTAAAACTGCTACGAGTGAGGTAATGGACTAAACTGTGGAAGTACAACCGAACAGTGAAACTAGCCGCTATAACTTCACAATCTGCTGATGGCTGAGCCAATAATCGAACTCAAAGGTGTAAGTAAATCATTTGGTAGCAACCTGGTTTTAGATCGAGTCGATCTGACGATCTATAAGGGAGAAGCTTTAGCCATCATCGGTCCTTCCGGTACGGGAAAATCGACAATTCTCCGACTGATAGCAGGATTATTGGCTCCTGATGAGGGAGAAATTTACGTCAAAGGACAGATGCGAGAAGGCTTGATTGAAGATAAAGCAGACCCAATCGGGATTGGGATGGTGTTTCAACAAGCGGCTTTGTTTGACTCGCTGACGGTAGAAGAAAATGTCGGCTTTTTCTTGTACCAACACAGCCGCCTATCGCGCCAGCGGATTCGAGAATTAGTCAACCGTAGCTTAGAGATGGTGGGTTTACCAGGAATTGGCGATCGCTATCCGGCAGAGTTATCGGGAGGAATGCGCAAGCGGGTGAGTTTTGCCCGCGCGATTATTTCTAACCCCGACAACCCCAAAGATCGATCGGAGGTTTTACTCTATGACGAACCAACGGCGGGACTCGATCCAATTGCTTCGACTGTGATTGAAGATTTGATTCGTCAGTTGCAATGCTTGACAGGAGTTTGTAACACCTACGCGATCGTCACCCATCAAGACAGTACCATCCGCCGTACAGCCGATCGCATTATTTTTCTCTATCAAGGTAAATTGCAGTGGGAGGGAACGGTGGACGATATCAACAAGACAGATCATCCAATGGTGCGACAGTTTTTCAGTGGCAAAGTAGAAGGACCAATTCAGGTAATTGGTTAGTAGGGGTGCTACAGTGCGCCTGAGTCAGTGAATCGAGGAGAAAACGATGCGATCGCGTGCAGTTAGAGAAGGTTCGGTGGGTTTATTGTTGTTGCTAGGAATGGGAATATTTATTGCCATCTTTCTATGGATTAGAGGCTTAACTGTGGGTGAGAGAAGCTACAGCTTTACAGTTGAATTTCCCAGAGTCAACGGTTTACTAGAAGGAGCAGCGGTAAGATATCGAGGGGTAACAGTCGGTAGGATTGCCAGCATTCGTCCGCGAGTTAATGGAGTAGAAGTGACTGTAGAGGTTTCTCCAGCCAACGTTGTGATTGCCCGCGATGCAATCATCGAAGCTAACCAATCGGGGTTTTTGGGTGAAGTGAGCGTCGATATTACGCCTCAAAGAGAAGTTCCAACAGAACAAGTGACCGCTAGAGCGCTCGATCCCAAGTGCGATCGCGCTTTGATTGTCTGCAACGGTTCTCGTCTGACTGGTGAAATTGGCGTTAGCACTGACGAATTAATTCGCTTTACTACCCGCTTTGCTAGCGTCTACAGCAATCCAGAACTCTATGAAAATATTAATGCGGCGATCGAAAATACTTCGATTGTCGCCGCCGATGTGTCTCGACTCACGCGCGAACTTACGACATTAACCAAATCGACACGACAGCAGCTAGACAACCTTGCAGTTACAGCCGATCGAATTACAGCCACGACAAATAAAACCGCCAGTCAATTTGGAGCCACAGCCAACCAAGTTCGATTGACAGCAGAACAAGCAAACGATTTAATTGCTAATCTCAATCGTCTCGTCACTGAAAATCGCACTTCCCTCGTCGCTACTTTAGACAATCTCACCCAAACAAGCAAACAACTCCGTTCAAGCGTCGAAACTCTCACACCCACCGTTAACCGCGTTACCCAAGGACAGCTGATAGAAAATTTAGAAACTCTCACAGCCAATGCTGCTGAAGCTTCAACTAATTTACGCGATGCTTCTAAAGCGCTAAATAGTCCTAGTAATGTCTTGGCACTACAACAAACCTTAGATTCTGCGCGGGTAACATTTCAAAACGCCCAGAAAATTACCTCCGATTTGGACGAACTGACGGGAGATCCTTCATTTCGGGACAGCATTCGCGAACTCATCGAAGGCTTGAGTGGTTTAGTCTCTTCTACACAGCAGGTAGAACAGCAAGTTCAAGTTGCGAAGACGCTTGATTCTGTAGCAACCGCTAGCGGTGTGAGACAAGAAATGGCGGGAGTCGGAAGCAGAAAAGCAGAGACAACTGGGAGCAAAGGAGCAGAGGAGAATAACCAATTACCAATTACCAAACCACTAATTCCGAATTCTGAATTCCGAATTCCGAATTCTCCAACTCCCCAATGGTTGCTGAAACTTAAGGAAAGCGTAAAACAGGACAAGTAAAATCAAGGCTAATCAGCTCCAGTCTTCTTCGTCTCTAACTGCATTTTGGTAAATGGAGCTAGTAGCATGAATTTGACGGGTTTTTTCGTATAAAGTAGCTTCCGTTAAATTCCATCTCTGCATGACTGCGTTTAGGTCTGATTGGATGTCTCTAGCTCCAGGGAAGCCGCGATAACGAATTCGCAGTCGTGCTAGCTCTGCCAAATTGTAATCGCTGACGGGATCGGTTTGCAGGCGATCGACGATCGCGCGATCGCGTCTGTACAACGGATGTTGTTGGTCTTTGGTTTCTAAATTGGCACTCATAGAATAGACGCAATGTTTACGGGCTGTATTCCACCTCCAGCTATGATATTCGGAAAATGGTGGGTATTAACTGCGTGCATCGCCTGAATTCCCAAGTTGGCACGGTTCACCAGATCTGCTTCTGTCCCGATAACTCGACCGCTATTGTCGAGAATCGAGTGGTTGAAGTTAAAGCCATTTAAATTGAACGCTACGCTACAAATTCCCGCCGTGGCAAACCAGATTCCTATTGTAGGTAAGGCAGCTAGGAGAAAGTGAAAAGCGCGATGATTTCTACTAGCAAACCAAGGAACTAAAAGCCGTCCTAGAAAACCATAGTGTCCTGCCAAGTAGTGATAAGTCATCTGCGACTGACCTAATTTATATCCCGCATTGACAGATTCATGCTCCTGAGTTTGGCGGATGAGGGTAGAAGTTACCAAAGAACCGTGCAAAGCACTCAAAAGCGCGCCACCAAAAACTCCCGCTACCCCTAACATGTGGAAAGGATGCATGAGAATGTTGTGGTCTGCTTGGACTGCCAACATAAAATTGAACGTGCCAGCAATTCCCAAAGGGAGTCCATCGGCAAAGCTACCCTGACCGATGGGATAGACCAGCAATACTGCTGTGGCGGCGGCGGCTGGCGCAGAGAAAGCTACAGCAGTCCAAGGACGCATACCCAAGCGATAACTCACTTCCCACAGTCGTCCCAAGTAACACCATATGCCGATGAGAAAGTGGAGTACGATTAGTTGATAAGGACCGCCGTTATAAAGCCATTCATCCATAGATGCGGCTTCCCAGATCGGGTAAAAATGCAGCGCGATCGCCGCTGAAGTTGGTATGACTGCGGCTGTAATCAAATTATTGCCACCCATCAGCGAACCGATAACAGGCTCTCTAATGCCGTCTAAATCAACAGATGGGGCGATCGCAAAAGCAAGCATAAAACAAATGCTAGCTGTCAGTAAGGTGGGAATCATCAGTACGCCAAACCAACCAATGTAAATTCGATTGTCAGTACTTGTTACCCACTCGCAAAATCGATTCCATACTTTGGCAATTTCTAATTCCGGTCGCCGTTGAACAATCGTGTTCATAACGTCCTCCTAGCAAAACTCTATCTAAAGAGATAGATGCTATCCTCTGCCGCTGTTGACTGATTTAGATTCCTTGCGGATTAAGAAATGTTGATGCTGTAGTGCCAGCGACCTTCTACACGCGATCGCTGTTTTGGCATCCGAGCAAATTGATTTTCAAGATCGTACAACTTTATGAGTCAATTTTAGAAAAAATTTGCTGGCTGTTAGAATTTTAGTTAAATATCTTTAAACGGCTGTCAGAAAGGCAAAAAATAAAGAGAGCTGTAAATAGACTCAGATCGTGACTGAACCAAAACCAGGGACGCTATACGTAGTTGGAACGCCGATAGGTAATTTAGAAGATATCAGCTTTCGGGCAGTGCGGATCTTGCAGTCGGTAGATGCGATCGCGGCGGAGGATACTCGCCACACGGGGAAGTTATTGCACCATTTTCAAATTAAAACACCACAACTGAGTTATCACGAACACAACCGTAACAGCCGCATTCCCGAAATTATCGATCGGTTACAAACAGGTAAAGCGATCGCTTTAGTGACAGATGCCGGAATGCCGGGAATTTCCGATCCTGGGTATGAGTTAGTTCAAGCTTGCGTCGAGGCAGAGATAACCGTTGTCCCGATTCCTGGTGCGAGTGCTGTAATTACGGCTTTGAGTGCGGCGGGTTTACCAACGGATCGGTTTGTTTTTGAAGGCTTTTTGCCAGCTAAGGGCAAATTCAGACGCGATCGCTTAGAGTTTTTGCAGACAGAATCCCGCACGATAATTTTATACGAAGCTCCGCATCGTTTGCGTCAAACTTTACAAGATTTAGCCACGGTATTTGGGGCAGAAAGACAGATTGTGCTGGCGCGAGAACTGACAAAATTACACGAAGAATTTTGGCGAGGGCAAATTGAAGGGGCAATCGCCCATTATCAACAAAAAGAACCCCAAGGAGAATACACCCTAGTCGTAGCTGGCATGGAATGGGTGAAACCCCAGCTCTCGGAAGCAGAAATTCAGGCAGAATTGCAAAAATTGATTTTAGCGGGAGTATCGCGATCGCAGGCTAGCCGTCAGTTGGCAAAGGCGACTTCTCTATCGCGCCAGGAAATCTATCAATTGGCTTTAGCAATTCCGAATTTGCCCCTGTCCGCATCACCGATACCAGACATCCAGAATGAGTAAAGCCGCATCAAATATCGCACCTGCCTGTAGCTAGCTGGAGCTATTAGTCTAAACTAATCCTATGAGCGCTTCAAGCGCCAAAGCCGTTTCGCGAATCTTTGCCCCCCAATTTATCGGGGGGTTGGGGGGATCGAAAAAGCGTCAAAGCCGTTTCGCGAATCTTTGCCCCCCAATTTATCGGGGGGTTGGGGGATCGGTGTCGCAAAATCGAAACGATCTGTAGTCTCAAGTGTGAGGGGTTTGAAAAATTTATGATGTCCGTTTTCGCTGCCACAGTGACATGCACGGCATGGATAGTTGGATCTGTCCTCTGGGTAGAACTCGTGCGGGATGCGTATCACGTCTTATCGCATCGAGTCCCATTTTTATATCGGCAGCACGTCTGGCATCATCGCGTCTTTCGCCGAGACTTGACTTTTGCGAGTGCCGACATTTATTGCAAAGCACAGTGGCATAATGACTTGCCGGAATGCTTGGTGATGCTACTGCTTTCCTTCGGTGCGTGGTATCTCTGCTACTGGCAAACACCCACCTATCAGTGGGCAGCCTTGGCGGGAACTGCCTATACAATGATGTTTTTAGTCAGTTGTATCGCCCGTGGTAGTGGTAGCGAATGGGCAAGGGAAGCTACAGATTTAACTCATATGCCGGGTGCGTTTACTTCTCCTCCCGCACGCTGGTTTGTGAATCGTACCTATCACTGGCGACATCACTTTGATGATGACGATGCCTATTTCTGCGGTACTTTTACTTTGGTGGATCAGCTTATGGGTACAGCATTGGCACTGAAAGGAAAAACAATTGCCGTAACTGGTGCATCGGGAACGCTGGGGCGATCGCTATTATTACACCTCCACCAAGCAGGGGCAAAAGTCATTGCCCTGAGTTCTCAATCCGAACCCGTGACGCTAAGCGTTGACGGTAAAACCCTAGCAGTTAAAACTGTATCGTGGCAGGTAGGGCAAGAAGCCGAATTATCCCAGTTGTTAGAAAAAGTTGATATTTTAATCCTCAATCATGGCATTAACGTGCATGGCGAAAGAACACCTGATGCGATCGCCAAATCCTATGAAGTTAACACTTTCTCCTCTTGGCGACTGATGGAAATGTTTCTCGCCACAGTCCGTACTAACGAAGATATTGCCACAAAAGAAGTATGGATAAACACATCGGAAGCCGAAGTTAGTCCTGCTGTTAGCCCCTTATACGAGCTTTCCAAGCGAACTTTAGGCGATTTAATTACTTTACGGCGGTTAGACGCTCCTTGTGTCATCCGCAAGTTGATTTTGGGACCATTCAAAAGTAATTTAAATCCAATTGGAGTCATGAATAGCGATCGCGTCGCGAAACAAATTATTGCCCTAGCTCAGCGCGATGTCCGTAATATTATCGTGACAATCAACCCTTTAACTTACATCCTATTTCCGTTAAAAGAATTTTTTGTTTCGCTCTATTTTCGGTTATTTAGTCGTTCTGGTAATTTATCGCCATCAGGCGATCGCTCTGAGTCAGCAAAAATTAAAGTAGAGATCGAACGATAGAGCGAGAAATTTTAATCTGTGAATTCTTTGTCAATCGTGGAGCATCAGAAGGGAACCTGTCACCCTTCTGATGCTCCTTCTTACATTTATAGCAATCCTATTTGATTCATGAACGTGGAGCAGGCTTCTAGCCTGCTTTACAAATCATTTAGAACTGCTATATAAGCAGATGGCTCTGTTTAACGACTATCATTGAATTTTTTATCGCTGACAAACTCGTCACTTTTTTACCCCAAGTTTGTCACCTACTTGGATTTAATCTTGAATCAGTGTAAAGAACCTTTGATTGTATAGCGTGTCTATTTGAGTTGCGAACCAACGAGTGAGGATTGTCATTTGTCATTTGTCATTTTTGAAAGCACAATTAGCAGGTTACAGACAGATGGACGATATTTTCACAATTGGTTTAGACCCGCTATATACATCTAGATATTTTTTAGTGGTGATAGAGGCTCTGTCGATGAAATTGTTCTGACATCAAGAGCTAGAAAGGGGGTATTTCATGGCAGGCGGATAGCGTTTGAATACAGGATCGCGCTGTGAGATTTTGAGACTTGCCACTAGCTCAGTTGCACTACAAGTTAGGACTGATTACACCTGTAGAACTTCAAATTGCATTTGACCGAGAAAAATCAAAAACTTTGTATTTTTCATAAAACGATCGAGGAGATTTCTTCATGCGTCAGCTACTAGCTTCTGCAAGATATATCATGTTTCTGCCTGCATTATCTAATGTCTTAGCAGCATTGGTGTTGATGATTTATAGTGCGAAACAAACCTTGTTTATTATTCTTGAACTTTTGAGTAAAACTATCACGCTTGGAAAAGTCCCCAAAGTCACTCTTTTCAAAACTGCTATTAGCTTTATTGAGATAGTAGATATCATGCTTTTAGCTACTGTAATTTTGATCTGCGGTCTAGGCTTGTACGAGCTATTTATTGGTGGTTTAAAACTTCCAAATTGGTTGTCAATTCGCAATCTAGATGACCTCAAAGAAAAGCTAATTAAGTCAGTAATAGCTGTGATAGCCGTTCAGTTTCTTGTGGCAGTGGTACATAATGATAGCAATTTACTATCCTATGGTGCAGCAATATCTATGGTAACTGTTGCCTTGGCAATTTTTACTAATTTGTCGCATAGCGCCAAGAAAAAGCTTCAAGCTGAAGATGAAGTTTATAAGACAGAAAAAGTTATCAAACACATTTTACATAGGCATCAAGATTCAGCAGAGCAGCCGCAAAATATTACATCAATTCATCCACAATCCGATCGCCGTGCTAGTTAGGGTTGTATGGCAACAATTGCTCTCAGTAACCGTATAGCTCCTACAATTGCAAACTTGTAGAGGACGATCTACTAGTGAAAAATTTTGCACCCAGAACCCAATTTATTTGCGTATCTGGGTGCAACCTCTTTGTGAGGTAAGCGGAAGATAATTTTGTGGCACTCAAAGATGTGGTTTATTATAATAATGGTAAATAATACCATAATAGAAACAGCGAATGATAGCGGTTTTCAATTGGGTAAAATACGCGATCTGTAGGGGCGCACAGCTGTGCGCCCCTACCAATGTCACGCACGCAATCGAGAATTGCTATGAGACTAATGGTTTGAAACCCGCACAGGCGGGTTTTGCCTGTGTAGGCGCAAATTCTATTCGCCTAACTGCAATTCGTCCAAAGAACAAAACCCCATGAGTACAACCACTCAGTTACCAATTCCCCCTCACTTTGCACCAGAGAAAGTTGGCGAAGTCTGGCGCGTCCCTTACCAACAAAGGGCAGCAGCGGCGAGAGAGTGGGCAAAAAAATATCAAATTAAACCAGCATCAGCAGATAAAACTCAAGTTTGTTTGCTACTAATTGACGTACAAAATACTTTTTGCATTCCCAGTTTTGAATTATTTGTGGGTGGACAATCCGGTACTGGGGCAGTCGAAGATAATCGGAGACTGTGTGAATTTATTTATCGCAATTTAGGGGCGATTAGCGCGATCGCACCGACTCTAGATACTCACACGGCAATGCAGATTTTTCATCCAATCTTTTGGATTAACCAAGATGGAGAACATCCAACGCCATCTGCAACAAATATTACGCCTACAGATATCGAACAAGAAGTTTGGCAAGTTAATCCTGCTGTAGCGTATAGTTTGAAATTAGACTACAGTATGCTCCAAAAACACGCTTTACATTACGTCAATCAACTGAGTCAGCATGGCAAATATCCCCTCACGGTTTGGTCTTATCATTCCATATTAGGTGGCATCGGTCATGCTTTAGTTTCTGCGGTGGAAGAAGCGGTATTTTTCCATTGTATTGCCCGCGATAGTCAAACTCAATTTGAAATTAAAGGGAATAATCCATTAACAGAAAACTATTCCGTCTTGCGTCCCGAAGTTCTTGACGGTGCAGACGGCAAACCAATTGCTCAAAAGAATTCTCGGTTAATTCAACAACTATTAGAATTTGATGCTGTTATTATTGCAGGGCAAGCTAAAAGCCATTGTGTTGCTTGGACTGTAGATGATTTATTAACTGAAATTCAGCAAGTCGATCCGAGTCTGGCTAAGAAAGTTTATTTATTAGAAGATTGTACTTCTGCTGTTGTCGTGCCTGGTGTAGTTGACTACACCGAACAAGCAAACGCGGCTTTTCAAAGGTTTACCGATGCTGGAATGCAGATTGTGAAATCAACTCAACCTTTGGCGATCGCTAGTTAACCTAACTGAAGTATCGATCGAGGAGAAGCCTATTGTGCTGATTGGTTATAAATTCGATGCATATCCAGAAAAAAGAAATATTATCGACATAGTTCCCGATACTAAATACAAAAAAGTTCGCGATTTTTTTCTGTTGAAACAGAGGATTGCGAGTCAATTCAATCAGCTTGCTAACCGCGAGATATTTTCTCTGATTGACTCTTACAATCAATTTTACGATTTCGATTTGAATCGAGTTAGCCTTTTACATTTTTTCAATACAATCAGTTATGGTTCTACTCCCTGGATTACGACATTTGAAACATTTTTACCGAGATTGACTTGCTTGCTTTCATGTCCGAGCGATCGCAACTTAGAAATCGATTTTTCCGCTCTGAAAACTGAATCTAAAATGCATAAAGCTTTTCAAGCAATTTCTCGCGATGCTTGTCGGCAAATTATCGCTATGTCTGATTGCAATGCGAATATGCAAAGAAGGCTGCTAAAAGAATTTCCTGAATATCAAGAAAGCATAGAAAGCAAACTGATAGTTATGTATCCGCCACAAAGGGAGTTTGTTTCTAAATATGCAGATAAAAAATTGAGCCTGGATGAAACGATAAAATTTATATTTGTTGGTTCTTCTTTCTTTCGCAAAGGAGGGCAAGAAATTATGCAGACATTAAAAGCTTTAAAAGAGCGCTATAAATATAATCTTGAATTAACAGTGATTAGCTCTCTTAATATTGATAATTATGCTACTAAAGAGACGCTTGCTGATGTTGAACAAGTAAAGCATTCGCTCCAGCAATCTGACTGGATTAATTATTTTCCCCAATTACCCAATCACGAAGTTATTGAATTGATGAAAAAGGCGCATATCGGTTTATTACCGACTTACGCTGATACGTATGGCTACTCTGTTTTGGAATTTCAAGCAGCAGGGTGTCCTGTGATTACAACTAATGTCAGAGCTTTAACCGAAATCAATAATAATCATGTAGGATGGACGATCGCGGTTCCTAAAAATAGTTTAGGAGAAGCAATTTACACGACAAAAGAAGATAGAGACACCATCAGTAAATTGATTCGTGAAGGAATCGAGCAAGCAGTACATGAAATATTTGCTAATCGCGCGATAATCCTAGAGAAATCTCAGAACTCGATATCTAGAATTATCGAGCATCATTCCATCGATCGCTACGCAGCAAAGCTGAGAAACATCTACCTCGAAGCCATCGGCGCGGACAAAACTTGATTGAGCTTTCCACTCCGATAACCTTCTAGATCGAGCGTGACGTAAACAAATCCATAACTTTGAAATGCCGCAGTCAGCGCCACTAAATCTGTCTGGGCGACAAAATCTTTAATCAGATCTGGCATTAACTCAATTCTTGCCGTATCTCCCTCCGATCGCACCCTTAAATTTTGCCATCCCAACTTGCGTAGATAAATTTCTGCCCTTCCTACCCGCTGTAGCTTAGATACAGTAATCTCTTCGCCATAGGGAAAGCGGGAACTGAGACAGGGTTGGGCTGGTTTATCCCACCAAGACAAGCCTAGTTGTTGCGATAATTGCCGTACTTCGGCTTTTGTCACTCCTATTTCTGCCAGAGGCGATCGCACGCCGCGTTCTTTCGCCGCCTGAATCCCTGGGCGATAATCGCGTAAATCGTCAGCATTCACCCCATCGACAATATAAGGATATCCCCATTCCTTTGCCAAGGGTTTGAGCGTATCGTGTAACTCGCTTTTACAGAAATAGCAGCGATTCACGGGATTGGCAGTGTAATTTGGATTATCCATTTCATGCGTTTGAATAATTTTATGGACAATTCCAATTTGCGCTGCTTGAACTTGAGCATCTTCCAATTCTTCTGGCAACAAAGAAGGAGAAACAGCCGTAACTGCGATCGCGCGATCGCCCAAAACATCAGTAGCAATCTTAGCGACTAAAGTGCTATCCACACCCCCAGAATAGGCAATCAACGCCCGTTCCATCTGAGCAAACAAAGCCTTTAACTGCTCTAGTTTTTGTAACATTAGTCTGAATCTGCGATCGGCTCATCCCTATTGTAAGGTTATAGAC
>NZ_PYCI01000251.1:0-2825 GCF_003015105.1 Chroococcidiopsis sp. CCALA 051
AGATGTGTATAAGAGACAGGCTGTGAGGGCAACTGCAATTAGTCCGCCACCGATCGCCAGAACCAAAATGCTAGAAACGCTGAGATTGGCGTGCAGGGCAGGAATAAAAACCACAACTACCAAGGAAATTACTGAAAGAATTAATAAATCTACTTTTTCGATCCAGCGACGAGATAAGGCAAAAACTAGACCGCTCAAAATCACAGCGGCGATCGCCCAACCTATAGCGGGAGTGGGAAAAAGGCTGGAAAGCGCGATCGCCAGCAAAGCACCTTCAAAACCGCTAAAAGCCGCTCCCGTTAAAACCTCCCACAGAGCAAAACTCGGTCGCCTGGTTATTGGTGGGGGAGTAGATGGTATAGGGGTGGGGCGATCGAGCTGGTGCAGAGCGGCGAGGACTTCGGCAGCTGACTGATAGCGCTGCTGCGGTTGAGCTGATAGCATCTTGGTCAGAATGCTGGCAAGCTCATTGCTAACTTCAACATGCATTCGCCAATGCCATTGATTGCGACCGGCATCATATAAATCTGTAGGTTTTTTGCCAGTGAGTAGGTTGACTGCGGTTACAGCCAAGGCATACAAGTCCGTAGAAGGGTAAACTTCCCCACCTGAGACTTGTTCGGGAGGGGCAAAACCCATAGAATAAATTCCGGTCGAAGCAGATTGCGCTCCTCCTGCTTGGCTCGTCACTTGTTTGACCGCACCAAAATCGAGTAAGTAAAGCTTATCGTGGCGATCGCGGATGATATTAGAAGGTTTGATATCCCGATGAATCGCTTTTTGTTCGTGAACGAACTGTAAAACGGGTAAAATGGCGTAGAGCAGTTGCAAGACCTGCGATTCGGAGAACCGACCTTGAGATTCTAGTTCTGCTTCTAGAGTTTCACCGTCGATAAACTCTTGAACGAGATAAAAAAAACGTTCCTGTTTATTGGGTTGCCAACTCGGGACGCTCAATTCAAAAAAAGCCAACAAATCGGGGATTTGGTCGTGGCGATCTCCGAGTTGTTCTAAGGCGACTGCTTCCCGTTCAAATAGGGTTTGGGCAGTCATCAGCTGAGTCGCGCTCAAGTCACCAGAAGGCTTGAATTGCTTCACGACACACTGACGCATCCCAGGCGTGTAGCGATCGCGTGCCAAAAAAGCCGCACCAAATCCCCCTTGTCCTAGTAGTTTTACCGGTAGATAGCGCCCCTGTAAAATTAGCGGCATACCGCAACAGGTGCAATACTTTTGTTCTGTTGTTTTGAGAATGGCGCTGTTATCGAGATCGGTAAAATGATTGAGCGGACGGGGACAGCCTAAACGAGTGCAGAAAACTTCCATGAACGGCAAAGGCTAGGGGCTAGAAAGATAAGTGGCTGGTGGCTAGTGACTGGTGACTAGTGACTGGTGTTTTCTAGCCCCTAGCCACTAACCACTAGCCACTCCTATAGCTTTTAATTTAGCTGTCTAGCTCAAACAACTCAATTCACTTCCTCGACCTCTGGCGTTACGACTTCTATAGTTTCCTTGGCAACTCGCGGCGACTCTAACAGTTCCTTGCCCCAACCTGGAGTTGTAAATTGGGGTAAAATCTCGCGGATAAACGCATCAGCTGCTTTCGAGCGATAACGGTTGGGGTTTAAAATTGCTGCTAGCGTCCGTCGCACCACGACCCCTTCAATTGCAGAGCGGTGCAAGATACCCATTTGTAGCTCTTTGGCGATCGCAGAGACGGAAACAAAAGCCGCTCCTAACCCTGACTGCACGGCGTTTTTAATTGCCTCAATTGAATTGAGTTCCATTTCAATTTTGAGTCGTCGCGTATCGATCTCGCAGCGAGTTAATACAGAGTCAATGACTTTGCGAATGGTCGATTGGGAATCGAGAGCGATGAACTGAAGTTTATAGAGGTCGTCTTTATAGATTTTCTCGGCTTTTGCTAAGGGGTGCAGCACTGGTAATATCAGGGCTAGCTCATCTTCGGCGTAAGGAGCGATCTGTAAAGATTCATGTAACTCTGAGGGAATTTCGCCACCGATGATCGCTAAGTCTACCTGTCCGTTTGCCACGCTCCAAGCAGTGCGCCGAGTTGAGTGGACGTGCAACTGTACCGCGACATCAGGATATTTTTGGCGAAACATGCCGATCATGCGAGGTAAAAGGTACGTGCCAGTAGTTTGAGAAGCACCGACAATCAGAGTTCCGCCTTGAAGGTTTTGCAAATCCTCAATTGCCCGACAGGTTTCTTGACATAGGCTGAGAATTTTTTCGCCATAGTTGAGCAGCAAATACCCTGCTTCTGTCAGTTGCGCTCTACGTCCGCCTCTGTCGAATAAAGGCACGTCCAATTGCCGCTCTAAGTTTTGCACCTGCAAGCTCACCGCAGGTTGAGAGACATAAAGACTGTCAGCGGCACGCTTGAAGCTCCCTTCAGCAGCGATCGCTTTAAGAATGCGTAACTGATCTAAGGTGAAAGGTAGGTCAGACATACAGCTATATCCATGAATACGAAAGGAGACTTCAGGCAACCTACTCGATTAGTGAGAGAGCGCGAATGTGTCATCTGCTCAAAGTGGGAAACATTCCGCGAAAATGACCCTAACACCACATTAATATATAAAGTTACCTAATAATTCGCGATCGGAGCTTTACAGGAACAAAATATATAAAATTTACTAATAGAAAGCGGGTGGTGATGGGTGATGGGTAATTGGTAATTGGTAATTGGTTATTCTCGCTTCCTTGTCTCCCTTGTTTTCCCCCCTCTCCCTTGTCTCCCTTGTCTCCCTTGTCTCCCTTCGCCCCCTAATCCCCACTCCCTTCGGTCGTGGGGAAGAGCG